>JALYPE010000255.1 GCA_030856525.1 Pseudomonadota bacterium
GGCGTTGGCGTTGCAGGACAGCGGGCTGGAAGTCCTGCTGCTGGACGGCAGCCCGATGAGCGTCAAACCTTTCGATGGCCAGGCGGCCTTCGAACCGCGAGTGAGCGCGTTGTCTTCCGCGAGCCAGCGGATTCTTGAGCGGCTGGGCGTGTGGGACGGCATTACCGCCCGACGCAGCAGTCCATATACCGACATGCATGTCTGGGACGGCAGCGGCACCGGGCAGATTCACTTTTCGGCGGCCAGCGTGCACGCCGAGGTGCTCGGGCATATCGTCGAGAACCGCGTGGTTCAGGATGCCTTGCTCGACCGTTTGCACGAGTGCGACCTGGGCATGCTGGCCAATGCGCGCCTGGAGCAGATGCGCCGCTCCGGCGATGACTGGCTGCTGACCCTGGCCGATGGCCGTACATTGCGCGCCCCGCTGGTGATCGCCGCTGACGGCGCCAATTCGGCAGTCCGGCGGCTGACCGGCGTAGCGACTCGCGAATGGGATTATCTGCACCATGCGATCGTCACGAGCGTGCGATGCGCCAATCCTCATCAGATGACCGCGTGGCAACGTTTTACCGACAACGGTCCGTTAGCGTTTTTGCCGCTGGAGCGTGATGGTCAGCAGGATTGGTGTTCGATCGTCTGGTCGACCACACCGAATGAAGCTGAACGCCTGATGGCCCTGGATAACGCAGCTTTTTGTCTGGAGCTGGAGCGCGCCTTTGAAGGCCGGTTGGGCACGGTACTCAGCGCTGACCCGCGTTTGTGCGTGCCGCTGCGTCAGCGTCATGCCAAGCGTTATGTAGCTGAAGGTTTGGCGCTGATCGGCGACGCAGCGCACACCATCCACCCACTGGCGGGTCAGGGGGTGAACCTCGGTTTCCTCGACGCCGCTGTGATGGCTGAGGTGCTGTTGCAAGCCGTAGCGCGAGGTGAGCGTCTGGCGGACGTGAAAGTGCTCAGTCGCTACGAGCGTCGACGCATGCCGCATAATCTGGCGTTAATGGCGGCAATGGAAGGGTTTGAACGCCTGTTCCAGGCCGATCCGCTTCCCGTGCGCTGGCTGCGTAATGCAGGGTTGAAGATCGTCGACGGGATGCCCGAAGCCAAGGCGTTGTTCGTGCGGGAGGCGCTGGGGTTGATCGGTGATTTGCCGGCGCTGGCCAAGGCCTGAAGTGGTGAGGGGCTTTATCCCCGTAAATCTGGACGCGACCCTGTAACGGCGGTCGAGGTAATCAGGCACTGATGGGTGATAAACGACTGCTGCGCAGCCGAACGGGGATAAATCCCCTCGCCACAGGGTCGGCCACTGTCTGTGCAACATCTGGTAACGCCTCAAGCAACTGTTCGATTGAGAAGGTAAATGTGAGTCTTTATCATTTACTCTCAATTTCATACGAGAGACCGCCCCCATGTCGGCACCCAAGCGTCTACTGACCGCACTGGCCCTGTCCCTGATCGGCAGCACTGCAGCCCAGGCCGCCGACGAAGTGGTGGTCTATTCCTCACGCATCGACGAATTGATCAAACCGGTTTTCGATGCCTACACCGCCAAGACCGGTGTTCAGGTGAAATTCATCACCGACAAGGAAGCGCCGCTGATGCAGCGCATCAAAGCCGAGGGCGAGAACGCCACCGCCGACCTGTTGCTGACAGTCGATGCCGGTAACCTCTGGCAGGCCGAGCAGATGGGCATCCTGCAACCGTTCACCTCGAAAACCATCGACGCTAATATTCCACTGCAATACCGCTCGTCTACTCACGCCTGGACCGGCCTGAGCCTGCGCGCGCGGACCATCGCCTATTCCACCACGCGGGTGAAGCCGGGCGAGCTAACCACATATGAAGCTCTGGCTGACAAGAACTGGGAAGGCCGCTTGTGCCTGCGCACCGCAAAGAAGGTTTACAACCAGTCTCTGACTGCCACCATGATCGAAGTGCACGGCGCTGACAAAACCGAGAAAATTCTCAAGGGCTGGGTGAATAACCTGTCGACCGACGTGTTCTCGGATGACGTCGCAGTGCTGGAGGCTATCAACGCTGGTCAGTGCGACGTCGGCATCGTGAATACTTACTACTACGGTCGCCTGCACAAACAGAAACCAGATCTGGCGGTGAAACTGTTCTGGCCGAATCAGGCGGATCGCGGCGTGCACGTAAACCTGTCGGGCATTGGCCTGACCAGGCACGCACCGCACCCGGAAGCAGCCAAGGCATTGGTCGAGTGGATGACCACGCCTGAGGCACAGAAAATTTTTGCTGACGTGAACCAGGAATTCCCGGCCAACCCAGCGGTGCAACCTTCCGCAGAAGTGGCGGGTTGGGGCAAGTTTGTTGCCGATACCCTGCCCGTGGAAATTGCCGGCAAGCGTCAGGCTGAAGCAATCCGGATGATGGATCGAGCTGGCTGGAACTAAAGATCAAGAGATCGCAGCCTCGTTTCACTCGACAACACTTACAGTGGGAT
>JALYPE010000277.1 GCA_030856525.1 Pseudomonadota bacterium
AACGTGGCGCTCGACCTGAAGGCTGCTGCCGCGCTGGGCATTCAGGTCAGCGGCACCGACAGCTACAAACACGCCGCACCGGAACTGACCTGGGCGCTGATCATGGCCGCCACGCGCAACCTCGTTGCCGAAGCCAACGCCCTGCGCGCGGGTGAATGGCAACAAGGCCTGGGCGGCGATCTGCATGGCAAGACGCTGGCGATTCTCGGTCTGGGCAGTATCGGCCAGCGCGTTGCACAATTCGGTCAGGTGTTCGGCATGCGCGTTATCGCCTGGAGCGAAAACCTCACCGCTGAGCGAGCTGCCGCCGCCGGCGTGACTTATGTCAGCAAGCAGGAGCTGTTTGAACAGGCCGACGTACTGTCGGTGCATCTGGTGCTCAGCGAGCGCAGCCGGAGCTTGGTCGATGCGCAGGCGTTGGCCTGGATGAAACCTTCGGCGCTGCTGGTCAACACCGCGCGCGGGCCGATTGTCGATGAAGCTGCGCTGATCAAGGCGTTGCAGAAGAAACGTCTGGCCGGGGCGGCACTGGATGTGTTCGAGCAGGAGCCCTTACCGGTTCAACATCCCTTCAGAACGCTGGAGAATGTGCTGGCCACACCGCATGTCGGTTATGTCAGCCGGCAGAATTATCAGCAGTTCTACTTGCAGATGATTGAGGATATCCGGGCTTGGGCGGCCGGGGCGCCTGTGCGGCTGTTGGGCTGATAAGGCGTCAACGCCTGGCCGCCGCCTCCGTTCCGACCGGACTGTTCACATCCGTTCGACCTTCCTGACCATGGCGATGTCCCAACAGTAATCACCCCGTATGCGCATCAGCGCAGTCGGGGCATGATTCGACTGTAATGCAACACTGCGTGGAGCATCCGTCATGAACATTCGTTTCGCTATCTTCGGCACGCCACTTCTGCTGGCCGTCGCACTTTCAAGCTCTATGGCGCTCGCTACCAGCGACAAACAGAAAGAAGAACCGGAAAAAGCCAATTGCCCCAAAGGCCAGGTCTGGGACAGCAAATCCCAACGCTGCCTGATGCAAAACAGCAGTCTGGTCTCGCATCTGTATCGCACGTTATAGACCCCGCCACCGCCACCGCCCCCGTAGCAGCTGCCCAGCACCGCGAGGCTGCGTCAGGGGCTGCGCGGTTACCAACCGACCCACAAACCGCAGCGCGGCCGGACGCAGCCTCGCGGTGCTCGGCAGCTGCTACAGATTGCGTCAGGCGCAGGCTCGCGTTGTTCGACGGCTACAAATTTGTGTCAGGCGGGGGTGGGTAGCCACAGACGAAAGCGCGCGCCCCCCAGGGGGGACGGTTCGACGGTCAGTGTTCCGTTTTGCGCTTCGAGGGCGCGGCGGCTGATGGCGAGGCCCAGGCCGAATCCGCCCGTGGCGCGATCGCGGCTGCGATCCAGACGGTAGAACGGCTCGAAAATGCGCTCCCGCTCATCCTCCGGAATGCCGATCCCGTCGTCATCGACCCGGATTTCGCAACCCTTCCCGCTGACTTGCACGCTGATCTGGATGCGCTTGTCGCAATAGCGCATCGCGTTGCGCAGCAGGTTCTGGATCGCCCGCGCCGTCAGACGTGGGTCGAGGCTGAAGCGCGCAAGCTGACCGTTCAGCAACACATCGATCACAATGTCCGGCGAACTCAGCTCCTCATCAACGCTGCCGAGGATGCTGTCGACAAATTCGTCCAGCGAAACTTCGACCTGTTCAGGCACCCACGCCGGATTTTGCAAACGGCTGTACGACAGCAATTCGAGCACCAGCTCGTCGAGTTCGCGGATGTGCGCCACCAGCCCCTGCAGACGTTCGCGACTTGCGGCGGGCAAATCGTCCGACAGCGCCAGGGCAAGGCCGAAATCCAGGCGGGTCAGCGGCGTGCGCAACTCGTGGGAAACGGCATTGAGCAGGTCGCGCTGCTGGTTGAGCAGGTGTTCGATGTCGCTGGCCATGGTGTCGAACACATGCGCCAGACTGCCAATGTTGGAGTGCGCAGATATCTGCGTTCGCTCGCTCAGGTGACCCTTGCCGAAGCGTTCTGCAGTGCCTTTGAGCTTTTCCAGATCACGCCAGTGCGGGCGCAACCACAGCAACAGACAGGCGAGCAAAGTCGCGCCGATCAACACGTTGATGCTCCAGTACAACAGGCTCACGTCCATCGGGTCCGGTGGAACCACCATTTGCACCACGGTCTGCTCGTTCAACGGCGTCACTGCCAGGGTCCGCCAGCCCCAGTCGCCAATGCGCACGACGTTTTCGCCACGGCGCAGACGCTGCTGTTCAACAGGCGTGAAATCCGCGTCGTCTGTACGCGCCAGGACAATGTGCAGGGGCTGGAATTCTTCGTCCATTTCGGCGGCCAACGCCGCCCACTGGGCCTGCGGCACCGCGTGAAACTGCTTGACGATGAGGGTTTGCAGCCCTCGGGAATAATCAAGGTTGTAGGTGACGAAACGCTCGTGGAAGAGTTTGATCACCACCTCGGGCACCAGGTAAATCGCCGCGCTATAAGAAACGATCGTTACCAGGTACAGGCGAAACAGCAGTCTGAACATGGGCTCAGCATTCCCATTCGGAGCGGCTGAACAAATAACCTTTGCCCCACACCGTTTTGATCTTGCGCGCTTCGCCGGCGTGGTCGTCGAACTTGCGCCGCAGCTTGGAAATCGCCACGTCTACCGAACGGTCGGTGCCGTTGAATTCGATACCGCGCAGGCGCTGCAGAATCTGGTCACGACTGAGCACTTCGCCCGCGTGCCGGGCGAGCACCACCAGCAGGTTGTATTCACCGCTGGACAGTTCGACCGGCTGCTGGCGCCAGGTCACGGTGCGCTCGGACAGGTCGATGCACAGGTTGCCCATCAGAATGCGGTCGTTGGCGCTCTGCGGTTCGCTGAGGCTGCTGCGACGCAGCAAAGTGCGCACCCTGGCCAGCAAAACCCGCGGTTCGCACGGTTTGCTGACGTAGTCATCAGCGCCCATTTCCAGCCCCAGCACCTGATCGTGGCTGTCGTCGCGGGCGGTGAGCATCAGGATCGGCAGCGCTGCCGAATCGGCGCGCAGCAAGCGGCACACTTGCAGGCCATCCAGCCCGGGCAGCATCAGGTCGAGGATCACCAGGTCCGGAGGATTGGCCCGCGCTCGCTCGCGCACCTGATCGCCACGGCTGATGACGCTGACGCTATAGCCGTTGCGCTCCAGATAAC
>JALYPE010000289.1 GCA_030856525.1 Pseudomonadota bacterium
GCTTCACCCCGTTCGGCGGCGTAACGTCGATGCCGCCATCGCTGGCGCCGACCTTCCTGCAACTGGACATCAAAGGTGCGCTGGACATTGGTCTGGTCAGCGTGATTTTTGCCTTCCTGTTCGTTGACCTGTTCGACAACTCCGGCACCTTGATCGGCGTTGCCAAACGCGCGGGCCTGATGGGCAAGGACGGCCACATGCCGAAAATGGGCCGCGCCCTGATCGCCGACAGCACGGCGGCCATGGCCGGCTCGCTGCTTGGCACATCGACCACCACCAGCTATATCGAATCCGCAGCCGGCGTCAGCGCCGGTGGCCGTACGGGTTTGACCGCCATCGTTGTAGCGGTTCTGTTTCTGCTGGCGTTGTTCTTCTCGCCATTGGCGGCCAGCGTTCCAGCTTTTGCCACGGCGCCGGCGTTGCTGTTCGTCGCCGTGTTGATGACTTCCGGCCTGGCCGAAATAGACTGGGACGACATCACCGTGGCTGCACCGGTCGTGGTCACTGCGCTGGCCATGCCGTTCACTTATTCCATCGCCAACGGCATCGCCTTCGGTTTCATCGCCTGGACCGCCATCAAGCTGCTGTCCGGCCGCGCTCGTGAGCTCAATCCAGCGTTGGTGATTCTGTCGATTCTGTTCGTGATCAAGCTGGGTTGGTTCAACGCATGACTTTTGATTCCCAGGCTTACGCCGTTCAGCTCGAAGAAAAGGTCACGCGACTGCGTGATCTGCTGGCGCCGTTCGATGCACCCGAGCCGGTGGTCTTTGACTCGCCGCTGAAAAACTTCCGCCTGCGTGCCGAATTCCGTCTGTGGCGCGAAGGCGGCGACCGCCACTACGCGATGTTTGCCCAGGATGACAAACGCACGCCGATCCTGATCGAAGAATTTCCGATCGCCAGCGTGCGTATCAATCAACTGATGCCGCAGTTGAAAGCGGCATGGCAAGCCAGCGCGGCGCTGAGCCACAAACTGTTTCAGGTGGAGTTTCTGACCACGCTGTCCGGCGATGCAATGATCACGCTGTGCTATCACCGCCCGCTCGACGAGCATTGGCACACGGCTGCGTCGAAGCTCGCGACTGACCTGAACGTGAGCATCATCGGTCGCTCCAAGGGCAAGCGCGAGGTGATCGGCCACGACTACGTGGTCGAGCAGCTGGAAGTCGGCGGTCGTACCTTCAGCTATCGCCAACCGGAAGGCGCGTTCACTCAGCCCAACGGCACGGTGAATCAGAAGATGCTCAATTGGGCCTACGAATCATTGGGCGATCGCAGTGATGATTTGCTGGAGTTATATTGCGGCAACGGCAACTTCACCCTGCCGCTCGCCACTCGCGTACGCAAAGTGCTGGCGACTGAAATCAGCAAGACTTCAGTCAACGCGGCGCTGAGCAATCTCAGCGAAAACGCTGTGGATAACGTGACGCTGGTGCGCTTGTCTGCCGAAGAGCTGACCGAAGCACTGAACGAAGTGCGTCCCTTCCGCCGTCTGCACGGCATCGACCTCAAGAGCTATGAGTTTGGCAGCGTCTTCGTCGACCCGCCGCGCGCCGGCATGGACCCGGACACCTGCGAACTGACGCGACGTTTCGATAACATTCTGTACATTTCCTGCAACCCGGAAACCCTGGCCGCCAACATCGCCCAACTGCACGACACCCACCGCATCACCCGCTGCGCAATGTTCGACCAATTCCCGTGGACCCATCACATGGAATCCGGGGTGTTGTTGACCCGGCGTTGATTGCCACTGAGTGGAACAAACAGCCGTCACTGCGACGGCTTTTTTGTGGGTATTCAGAGAGTGATATCCGGCTTGCGCGGGCGCCCGCCCTTACGGCCATTTGCCCGCGCAGCTTCGGCTTTTGCGGCGCTGCTCTGACGGCCATTGCGCGAAGCGATGAGCGAGGCAGCCATGTCCATCAGCGGCTTGCTGGCGGAGACCATCCCCGCGATGGATACATGCAGATCCCTGCCCTCATGGCAAAGAGCAGTGCCGGAAATCCCAACTCTCAAGTCGGCAAAATCCTCGACCTCGAAATCATCGAATTCCGGATAGTGCTGCACGGGCAGCAGAACTCCGCTGCCATCAGCAAAGCTGATTATCAGACAAGGATCAACAAAGGACACCGCAGTCGCATGCAAACTGCCTTTTTGACGGACTAGCCCGCGCCGGATAGCTTCATCCAGCACGTCTTCTGTTACGGGCCGGTCGATCCGCGTACCTGCCTGAATCGTTTTCATAACTGTACCTCCACGCCCTCCGACACGCCCATCAGCGCCAGCAGGGTCTTGTTCGTCTCAGGCTCATAGCAAGCCGAATAAATCATGTTGGTCGTGCTGGCGATCTTTTTGACCACCACCACTTCACCGGTTTGCCAGTCCCATATTTGATGATCGAGACAGACCGTGTGCAGCTTTTCCCACCAGATCGTACGTGCGCGACGCAGATGGGCCGGCTGTCCGAGCCCTTTACGTAATCCTTCCAGCACGGCCACGGGTGGCCGATTTGAATGAGGAATCACGTCCCACAGATCAACACTGTTGTGCCAAAAACTGAATTTGAAGCGTGCGCTCCAGTCTCCGGCGTCCACATGTGCGTGCGGCGGGCAGTGCTCGTCACGCAGCATTATTACCACTGCAAGCCCCCTGTAACTGAACAATCTCATGCTAACCCATCCGTTAGGTTAAAGAGCCAAACAGGCCCGACTTCCCTTTAGAAATCCGACAGCTGGCGCTGTCCAGACCTCCAAGGTTAGCGGCTGATCCTGGAGGCAGTGCGCTCTGCGGCTGGAAAAAGGGTAAGCATTCCTTTCGCTAATTTGATAAGCACATTTCAAAGCCTTTTAATCCGATCCCCCGGTGCAATCATCCATGCAGCGAACCTTCGACGATCTACAGCTCGGCAGCATCGAACTGTTCTGCCTGGCCGCCGAGGCCGGCAGTTTTACCGCTGCGGCGCTGGTGGCCGGGGTGACGCCGGCTGCCGTGAGTCGCTCGGTCTCGCGCATGGAGGAACGCCTTGGCGTGCGCCTGTTTGCTCGCACCACCCGCAGTGTGAAACTGACCGACAGCGGTCGGCGTTATTACGAAGAGTGTCGTCAGGCGCTGGCGCAACTGGTGGAGGCGCAACGCGAAATCATGGGGCAGCAGCAGGAGCCTTCAGGGACGTTGCGCATCAGCATTCCGACGACCTACGGCCATCACCGCATCCTTCCGTTGTTGCCGGCATTTCGCGAACGCTTCCCGCAGGTCAAGGTCGAGTCGCACATCAGTAATCGCAACATCGATTTCGTCGGCGAAGGCTACGACATCGCCATTCGCGTGCGGGCGATTCCGGATTCCGGATTGATCGCTCGACACCTCGAGGATGCCGCGCTGGTGATGATTGCCAGCCCCGATTATCTGAAGCGCGCCGGTGTACCGCAGACCCTGGACGACCTCAAGCACCACGAATGCATCCAGTACGAGCTGCCCAGCAGCGGTCGGCGGATCGCCTGGCTATTCAACGACAATAGTGAGCAGCGCGAGATTCTCGCCGAAGGCAATCTCGGTTGCTCCGACGACGTTCTGGGTGGCGTGACGCTGGCGAAACATGGCGCCGGGTTGTTCCAGACGTATCGTTTTATCGTTGAGAAGGAATTGGCCGAGGGCTCGCTGGTGGAAATTCTCAAGCCTTATGGCGGTCGCTCGCGCCCGTTCACGCTGCTCTATCCGCAAAGTCGACATATGCCCCTGCGTGTAAGGGCTTTCATCGATTTCCTGATTGAACAGATTCCGCGTTGAATCGCCAGTAGCGTCCGATCACCGCACACAAACGCTTGATGAAGTGTGGGTTTGATTGACCGAATTAACCGTCTAGTACAATTTATCTCTGCAGGCTGAAACCCAGCCGATCCCATAAACAATAAACGGAGATATTCACGATGGCCCTTATCGTGCTGGTGCTCAACGGCCTGAAAAGGCACCGCTCATGAACCGCAATACAACCATTCTGGCCGGGCTGATCGGCGCCGGCATACAGGCCTCGCGCACCCCGGCATTGCACGAGCGCGAAGGCGACTCGCAAGGGCTGCGTTACCTGTATCGCTTGATCGACCTGGAACAATTGAAGCTCGACAGCGCCGCCCTGCCCGACCTTTTGCTGGCCGCCGAGCGGATGAGCTTCACTGGCCTGAACATTACATTTCCCTGCAAGCAGACGATCATCCCGTTGCTCGACGAACTGTCGCCGGAGGCGCGCGGCATCGGTGCTGTGAACACCGTGGTACTCAAGGATGGCAAACGCATCGGCCACAACACCGATTGCCTGGGTTTCGCTGAAGGTTTTCGACGCGGTTTGCCCGGCGTTGCCTTGGAGCGTGTCGTCCAGATGGGCGCCGGTGGTGCCGGTGCGGCCGTGGCCCACGCGTTGCTCAGCGAAGGCGTACAACTGCTGAGCATCTTTGATGTGGACATCAACCGCGCGCAGAGTCTTGCCGACAACCTCAATCATCACTTCGGCCGAGGGCGGGCCATGGCAGGGCATGACCTGTCAGGCGCGATGGCCGTGGCCGATGGGCTGGTCAACACCACGC
>JALYPE010000293.1 GCA_030856525.1 Pseudomonadota bacterium
GCGCAATTCCATGGATCGGAGTAGACGAATGAGCACATGCGAAGCCGAAATACGTCGTGTCATCGGGAGATCTTTGCCCGTGCTGGTTCAGGCGATCGGCGCCGTTCTAGACCCCTCCGACCGCAAGGCCGTCATCCGGATCCCTGCTTATTCGGGGATGGCTTCCGGCGACAGGTTGCAGTTGTTCTGGTCAGGGCTGGATGTCGAGGGCGTTGCCTATCGGCGCGAGTTCACGCGTTTCATCAGCGAACGGCAGGTGGGGGCTGACATCGTCATCGTCGTCGCCGGTGAACATATCGCCGCACTCGACGGCGGTTCACTCGAGGTTTACTACACAGTTCAGAGTGCGCGGATAAGAAAGCCTGCACGTTCCGGATCTGTGCACTTGAGCGTGGGTGATGCCAGCACGCAGCTTTTGCCAGCACGACTGCCCGACGCGGTACGCGACACACTCGATCCCGGCAGGGTTCCGGAAGGAACGCTGGTCGCCATCAGACCGTATCCGCGGATGGCCGTCGGTGATCGTGTCGCCCTGTCGTGGACGGGGATTACCTCGCAGGCGAGCCTGGCGGATGCGCTGGTGGTGGAGGCGTTTGCGCTTGGGGATGAACTGTCATTCTGGATCGCTCCCGATCACATCGCGCCTAGCCTCAACGCTACTGTGACCATTGCTTATTCAGTCCGGCGGGGCGAGCAAACCCGCCACTCTCGTGCCGCGCAGATTATGATCGGGCCGCTGATCCGCGCAGGGCTGGCGCCGCCGGAGGTTGTTGCGGCTGTCGACGGCTCCCTCTCGCTGGGAGATGTGCTCGAGGGTGCGACCATTTCCATCAGCGATGCTGAGACAGAAGCTGGTGAGCTGTTGTATCTGAAATGTGATGGCGAGCATTTCAGCCATCGTGACACGCGCGCGATTTCGCAGGACTCAGCCGGCGAACCGCTGGAGTTCAGCGTTCCCTACCTGTTTTGGCGAGATCACCGTGATTCGACCGTGAAGGTGTCTTATTCGATTGAGCGTCTCGACGATGTCACTCAGCACTCCGGGGCGGTGCTGCTGAAAGTCCGCCCATGATGTCGTCCAGCCTTGAACAAGGCTGGACGAGCATTACATCAGGCTCGGCGGAGCCGCGTTGCAGCTTGAAGCAATAATTGCTCGGTGGCGTTCCAGCCCAGGCAACCGTCTGTGACCGAGACTCCATAACGCAGCGACGGGCTCAAAGGCTGGCAACCTTCGAACAGATGACTTTCGATCATCATGCCTATCAACGTGGTGTCACCTTGCAGGCGCTGCTCGAGAACATCAGTGAATACTGCCGGTTGGCGCAACGGGTCTTTGCCGCTGTTGGCGTGGCTGCAGTCGACCATGATGCGCGCCGGGATCTTCAGCTTGCCGAGGTCGCTGTTCACCTGAGCAACGCTGTCGCGGTCATGGTTCGGCCCGCGATGACCACCGCGCAGGACAAGATGGGTATCCGGGTTGCCCGACGTGTGAACGATTGCAGGATGCCCCTGGCTGTCGACACCGAAATGACGGTGAGGGTGGGCGGCCGATCGCATGGCGTCGCTGGCCACGGCAACCCCGCCATCGGTACCGTTCTTGAACCCGACCGGCATGCTCAGGCCGCTGGCCATTTCCCGATGGATCTGTGATTCGGTGGTGCGTGCACCTATCGCGACCCAGCTGAGCAAGTCGTCGAAGTAGCCGGCGGCCATCGGTTGCAGTAATTCGGTGGCGATGGGCAAGCCCAGCTCAAGCATTTCGCGCATGAGCGCCCGGGACACTGTCAGGCCGTGGACCATGTCATCGCTGCCGTTAAGATGCGGATCGTATGCGAGGCCTTTCCAGCCTACCGTAGTGCGTGGTTTTTCGACGTAGGCGCGCATCACCAGCAGCATCTGGTCGCTGACTTCAGCGGCGAGACGGGCAAGGTTGCCGGCATATTCGAGGGCGGATTCGGGGTCGTGAATCGAGCACGGCCCGACGATAACGAGTAAACGGGGGTCTTCACCGTTGAGGATCGAACGGACGGCATCGCGATGGCTGGCGACTTGTCGGGTCAGCGTATTGCCGAGCGGCAAGTGCTGTTTGAGCTGCAATGAGGTTGGCAGACGCACCGTCAGCGCTTCATTGGCAGGGCTCAGGGTGGACAGTGGCAGTGCAGAGACGGACGAGTTCATATTCAGGCTTCCTGGGCAAGCGGCGGGTCGTTCCCGCGCACTCGGCCCTACTGGGGTGTTCGACAATTGGCCGGGTCGACCGCGTGTGTGTGCATGCCACCTGCGGGTGACCGATCGGAGGCGGCAGGCTGTCCCGAGCGGAGGCTGCTAAATCGCCAGGCGGTAAAACGGTCGTGACGGTAATAAGTGGCGTAGTTCATGTCGTTAATCCTCAAGTGTTTGCAAAAGTGGCACGCTAAAAAAACAAAACCCCCGGTCGGGAAGCCGACCGGGGGTTGAGAAATCTGTGGTGGCGACCCGTTTGGAGTGGGCGCCGTGTGGGTATCAGGCGCGCCAGTGGCTAAACCAATACCCAAAATAAAAGCTGACCGACGGACTGACATTATTCAACCAGCCAGCCGCAACCGAGCGCAGGGCGCTGACGGTACTAAGCGGTGAGAGGGTATTGAACATGATCAAGCTCCGTTGGATGCGCTGAGCTTACTAGACGCTGGTACGCAGATTCAATCAGAAAATGCTATCAATTGACGGAGGCGTTTTCTATTGCTGAGCACCGCGAAGGTTGTGACACACTTCAACTCACCTGCCCAAGTACAGCCCGATCATGACGCAATCGACCCTCACCCCCGGATTTGAATTAAGCCCGGCCACGGCGCGTGACCTGGATTTTGCCCGAGCGCTGACCTGTGAATCCATGCTGCGCTATTACATTCAGCACGACTTGCGCTGGCAGGATGAAGCGTTTGACGTGGCCTGGGCCGGGCGGGAAAACCTGTTGATCTTCAAAGGTGAGGAGCGCGTGGGTTACGTGAGTCTCAGTCGCGACGCCAGGGCCCTGTACATTCGTGAACTGCACGTGCTGGACGCCTTTCAGCGGCAGGGCGCCGGTTCCTGGGTGATCGATCAGGTTTTCGCGATGGCCTGCCAGGAACGACGCCCGGCGCTGCGGTTGACGGTTTTCCAGAATAATCCCGCAAAAGCCTTGTATGAGAGAAAGGGCCTGACGGTGGTCGGTACAGACGATTGTTTCCTGAGAATGCAGCGTGACGTCGGTGCCCCGTACGTCTGAAACGCACATGCCACAAGACTTCCAAGACGAATTGAAACTGTTTTAATGACGCTGGCCGCTAGGTCTGCCAGTTGCTTTTTGCTAAGGTGTCGGCAACTCAATATGACCATATCGCGAGGTGTCTGCTTGATTAGGGTGCTAGTGGTCGATGACCATGATCTCGTTCGTACCGGCATTACACGAATGCTGGCTGACATCGATGGCCTGCAAGTGGTCGGCCAGGCCGAGTCAGGCGAAGAATCCCTGCTCAAGGCGCGTGAACTGAAGCCCGACGTGGTTCTGATGGACGTGAAGATGCCAGGCATCGGCGGCCTCGAAGCCACGCGCAAAATGTTGCGCAGTCATCCGGACATCAAGGTTGTTGCGGTCACTGTGTGCGAGGAAGACCCGTTCCCGACGCGCTTGCTGCAGGCCGGCGCGGCCGGTTACCTGACCAAGGGCGCCGGGTTGTCCGAAATGGTCCAGGCCATTCGTCTGGTGTTCGCCGGGCAGCGTTACATCAGCCCGCAAATCGCTCAGCAGCTGGCGATAAAGTCTTTTCAGCCGACCAACGATTCGCCGTTCGACGCGTTGTCGGAGCGAGAGATCCAGATCGCGTTGATGATTGTCGGCTGCCAGAAAGTGCAAATCATTTCCGACAAACTGTGCCTGTCGCCTAAAACCGTGAACACCTACCGTTATCGAATTTTCGAAAAGCTTTCGATCAGTAGCGACGTCGAGCTGACGCTCCTGGCGGTTCGCCACGGCATGGTCGATGCCAGCCTCTGAACATGACTGATATTTTCGATCCAAGCGCGTTCCTGTCCACCGTCAGTGGTCGCCCCGGTGTCTACCGCATGTTCGACAGCGAGGCGCGCCTGCTTTATGTCGGCAAGGCGAAGAACCTCAAGAATCGCCTGTCGAGCTACTTCCGCAAATCGGGCCTTGCGCCCAAGACCGCCGCGCTGGTAGCGCGAATTGCCCAGGTCGAGACGACGATCACGGCGAACGAAACCGAAGCCTTGTTGCTGGAGCAAACGCTGATCAAGGAATGGCGGCCGCCCTACAACATTCTGATGCGTGACGATAAATCCTATCCTTACGTGTTTTTGTCGGACGGGCAATTTCCGCGCCTGAGCATTCACCGTGGTGCGAAAAAGGCCAAGGGCAAGTACTTCGGTCCGTACCCGAGCGCGGGTGCAATTCGCGAAAGCCTCAGCCTGCTGCAAAAAGCCTTTTTCGTTCGCCAGTGTGAAGACAGCTATTACCGGAACCGCACGCGGCCGTGTCTGCAATACCAGATCAAACGCTGCAAGGCGCCGTGTGTCGGTCTGGTCGAGCCCGAGGTTTATGCTGAAGATGTGCGCCACTCGGTGATGTTTCTGGAAGGGCGCAGCAATGCCCTGTCGGATGAGTTGTCGGCAGCCATGGAAGAGGCGGCAATCAATCTCGAATTCGAGCGGGCGGCCGAACTGCGCGATCAGGTCTCGTTGCTGCGCCGGGTGCAGGATCAGCAGAGCATGGAAGGCGGGTCGGGTGACGTTGATGTCATCGCGGCATTCGTGAACCCCGGCGGCGCCTGCGTTCACCTGATCAGCGTGCGGGGCGGGCGGGTGCTGGGAAGCAAGAACTTCTTCCCGCAGGTCGGGATTGACGAAGACGTCTCCGAGGTCATGGCGGCATTTCTCGGCCATTATTTCATCAGCAGTCCCGAGCGCGACCTGCCAAGCGAACTGATCGTCAACGTGGTTCACGAAGATTTCCCAACGGTGATCGAGGCCATTGAAGAGCTGC
The DNA here is from genome assembly GCA_030856525.1 of Pseudomonadota bacterium. Taxonomy (GTDB): domain Bacteria; phylum Pseudomonadota; class Gammaproteobacteria; order Pseudomonadales; family Pseudomonadaceae; genus Aquipseudomonas. The sequence continues at coordinate 5,021 of JALYPE010000293.1, forward strand.
GGGGTCGTGAATTGACCATCAGTCACCGGGTGCGCGGCACCCGCGCACGCTGGCAACAACTGGCCGTGACCAATGCCGAGCAGGCGCTGGGTGCGCGGCTGGCCAACCGGCAACATATGGGTGCGCGTTTCGAAGCGCTGGCCGAAGTGCTCAAACTCGACGAGCCGCCGCAGCGTCTGGAGTGCTACGACATCAGCCACTCCAGCGGTGAAGCCACCGTGGCATCGTGTGTGGTATTCGGTCCGGAAGGTCCGATCAAGTCTGATTACCGCCGCTATAACATCGAAGGCGTGACGGGGGGCGATGATTACGCCGCAATGCACCAGGCGCTGACACGACGCTTCAGCAAACTCAAGGAAGGCGAGGGCAAGCTGCCGGACATTCTGTTGGTCGATGGCGGCAAAGGCCAGTTGTCGATGGCGCGCGATGTGCTTAATGAATTGGCCGTGCCCGACTTGATTTTGCTCGGCGTGGCCAAAGGCGCGACACGCAAGGCCGGTTTTGAAACGTTGTATCTGAATGATGCCGCGCACGAGTTCACATTGCGTGGCGACTCACCGGCCCTGCATCTGATCCAGCAGATCCGCGACGAAGCGCACCGTTTCGCAATTACCGGGCACCGCGCCCGTCGAGGCAAAACCCGCCGTACGTCTACGCTCGAGGGTGTTGCCGGAGTAGGGCCAACCCGCCGCCGCGATTTGTTGAAACATTTTGGTGGATTGCAGGAGCTGTCTCGTGCAAGCATCGAAGAAATTGCCAAAGCACCCGGAATCAGTAAAAAGCTCGCAGAGTTGATTTATGCAAATCTGCACAGCGAGTAGAATGCCACCTCACCTCGTAGCCAGTTGTGCCGATGAATATCCCTAATC
>JALYPE010000301.1 GCA_030856525.1 Pseudomonadota bacterium
GCTTGAAGTAGGCCGAAGGCGCGATGGCTTTGCGGTCGATGTAGCCGTCATCCCGGAAGGTGTCGCTGTTCTCCACGGCACCGGTCACCCGGAATGCCTTGTCGTTTTGCTGCTGATCGGCCCAACCGGCATCGAACTGGGTGCGCTTTTTGCCCTCACTGTCGACGCTGACACCCACTTCCTGCCTGGGGGTGAAGTTGGGCTTTTTACTGATGCTATTGATCAGGCCACCGGATGAACCGCGGCCATAGAGCACTGCGGCCGGCCCCTTGATCACCTCTACCCGCTCGACGTTGGACAGGTCCCGGAAGTACAGCGCATCGTCGCGAATGCCGTCGATGTACATGTCCCCGATGGCACTGAAGCCACGAATGGTGACCTGGTCGCGCTGACCGTCACCATTGGACAGGCCGATACCGGGGACATTTTTCAGCACGTCCTCCATCGACTGAGCCCCCTGATCCTTGATGACGCTCTGGGGAATCACATTGACGGTTTGCGGGATGTCACGAAGCGGGGCGTCGATTTTCAGCGCGCTCCTGCTCTCGGTTGGCATGTAGCTCTGCTCGCTGTACTCACTGTTGACAGCGGTGGCAGGCAGGGTTAGAGCAGACGCCGTTTCTGCCTGTAAATCAGGTACAACCAGAACGCCCAGCAACGACAGAGAAGCTGGATAAATGCGCGATCGAGTCACCATGTGCACCTTTTTTATGAATTATCGCGCAGATGATAACGATTATCTTTTGTAAGTAAATACATATCATTCTGATACAATTTTTTGGCGCTAAGTCGGTCGTCGCAATCTGATAAATCGCCGACTTCGTCTGTATCCCTGGAGGACCAAGCAGAGAAACGGGCTTGGAACGTTTAACGGATCGCAGCTCAACAAGAAGTCTCATCTACGCTTGTTCGCCAGAATGGACAGTCAGTGTGAATGCGGGCTGCTCGTGGGATCTTTTATTTGAATGACGTTCCCCCTGATCCAGGCATCGGCCCCGGGGTCGATAACGGGCGCAGCAATGTCAGCTCGGGCGTTCTTTTTCTTTGAGCTGTATATGCCGAATCTGTTGTCCCGTTCGCTGACCATCTTCGGGTCGACCTGGCCATCGGCAGTGAATCCCATCATCAGTTGAGGAACACCCAAAGGCAGCTCTTTATTCAGGTCGGTGTGCCACGTGTGCCACGTCTTACCATAGGTATTAACGAGCTTTTCCATGAGCGCATGTTCTGCAACTTCTGGAATCCCGGGCGCAATTAATTGACCCGACTTCACCTCATGAACATGGCTGTGCCACAGCGCCTTTTCCGCACCGGGCAATCTGGCGAACAGTTGCTCGCTGATGATGTATTCCACTCCCATCAACTTGGCGTCCTTGCGATTGCCGTCGTAGATCACGCACTGGATGACCTCTTCGTTCAAGATCGAACAGTAATGGTGCGCTTCCATCTGCACGTCGCGGTGCCCGTTGTAGAAATGAAATCCATCGAGGTAGGCGTTGAGCGCTTCGATCGGCGGGCGCGATTGAAGCAGCGCTGCGCCCGCCTCCAGCGTTTTGGTGCTGGAAGTCTTCGCCTCGCCCGGTGCAATCACCTTGGACGCCGTATTGTTGCCCGCGCACGCACTCAGCAACCCGATGACGGCGAACGTCATCACTGTTCTGGACGCGATCTGATAATCAGCTTTGAACTTGATCTCTTTCATTGCCCTGACTTCCTTCCATTGGCGATGCAGTCACCGTTGGACAGTGGAAGTGCCGATGAGATCAAAAAAACGCTCGTTGCAGGCTCATCCACACACTTAGCTCAGACTCGCGGAATAAAGGAAAGCCAGGTTGAATGACCGGCACTCACCGAGCAAGCTCAGGAAAGAACCCGTCATTCACGCAAATGCGTTCGCCCGAGGTGGGAAACCCTGCCTCCCCGCGTATCGCGGTTTTCCAGGCGAACGCCCATGCATGTAAACATCAATTGCCCTGGCCGCAGCTCTGGGAGTAGGAGCCATAGTCGAACGCCTGAGTTGCACCGGCCGAATCAAGGTAAGTCAGCCGAGTCTGGACGATCCCGCAGCCGGAGGCCGATGCCTCTTTAATCGACAGCACTTTGGCAATGTCCAGATGATCGCCGTACATGTAAGCGGCAGGTTTGACTTCATTATGAGCGTTCGCTGCGACTGCGCTCACGCTGAGCAGGGCAAACAATGAAGCGAGGCTGAGGTTCTTCCAGTTCATGACATATCTCCGAACGTTGAGGGCATTTGCGAGACGGGATGTGCTGTCTCGTTGGTTCCCATTTAACGGCCGTCAGGTATCCCGGATGTGTCACTCAGGGCTTCGAAATAAACATTACGTATCGACAGGCAGCCTGGATACACAGCGATACATTTCGAGCTGGGGCGCTTCTTTCTGTACGCGTTGAACAAGCTGATCCCATGCCTGCAGAAAGGGACAGCGGTGGCGTTTCTCGTTATGGCTTTGCCGTATGCGCCTCGCCAACATGCGCATCCATCGGCTTCGTCTCCGGCACAATAAAACTCACCACTGTACTGGTGAGGATCTTGTGAGTCGGGTCCGCCACCTCCAGCATCACCTTGTGAGGGCCCGGCGTCAGCCCGACCAGAATAATCGGGTCTTCACTGGTGTGCGCCCATGTTCCTTTCCAGTCATCGACGGTCACATGCAAATGACCGAGACGCGGAGATACCTCCTGCGCCTCTTTGCCAAACACCGGCATGACCCTGGTGTGCTCGGCTCGATACTGAATAATGACCACACCGCGAGCGAGCGGCGCGGCCAGCGGTGGATAGGCGATAAGTTGCGGCGCTGTTTCGGATTCCAGCGGGAGAATGGGCGGCGGGTTGTTATCTGCGAACCCCTGTCCGGACGCTGCCACAAACAGAACAAAGCCCAAAATTGGAGCTAATGGATTTCCGAGAGCGAGGCGCATGGAATTTTCCTCCCGAGTGATCCTGTTAAGGCTAGATCAAACCGGGTAGTTGTCTACGCCTGAGGCAATCGGTTGCACCCTCCCTAACAACCGAGCGCCTCTGCCGCTTCGGAGAGGGAATCGACGATCACCTCCCAATCCTGTTCGGCCTTCAGGTCAGATGTCTGGCCTGGCCCATGTTCGGTCGGACGCCGAACGAACACTGTTTTGAGTCCAACAGCACGAGCAGCGGCCAGGTCGGAATTGTGCGCAGCAACCATCGCGATCAATTCCGGTGCCAGGCCCACAGCCTTTGCAGACTTCAAGTAAGTTTGCGGCTGAGGTTTATAGGCACCGGCGATCTCTGCGCCGAGGATCACATCCCAAGGCAAACCACCGAATTTCGCGAGATTGAGCATGCCGGCAATGTGCCCGTTCGACAGCGCACCGATGGAGTATTTGCCCTTCAGTCGCGTTAGCGCAGTGACGGAGTCGGGCCAAGGGTCGAGCCTCTCCCATGCCTTGTTGAGTTCTAGCAGTTCGGCGTTTGTGATTTCGCCAAAATCAACGTCGTGCCTGGCCAGCACGGTTTCGAGATTTTCCCGGTTCAGAACATCGAGCGTCACGAACGGCCGCTCTCCAGAGCGCACGCGTTGCATGGAGGGTTGATAGAGCCCGCGCCACTGATCGGCAAAGTCGAGGGGGTCAACGTTCAGACCATGACGCTGAAGAAATGGAGCCGCGGCTCGGGCGACACCGCTTCGCCAGTCCACGACGGTTCCGAACACGTCGAATCCGAGAAAACTTACCTCGTGAGGGTTGGTCATGCGGTTGCTCCTGAAATAAGACGTGTGATTTTTCAACCCGCTCACTTGGAGAATCCTCGCCCACCAAGCGGGCAATGCATCGAATCCGTAGTAAGGCACATCGACCGCTATTTTGTACTGACCTCGGGGCACGCCATTTCATTTCATCGGTAGCCGATTAGAAACTCATTCAAGGGACTTGTGCTTCACGTATTATGGTATACCATCATACGCACAGACACCTTTTACCCGATACGGAGCAGCTCATGAGTTTCGAAATTCGCAAGATCGTCAGCTATGTCGAAGAAACCTTCATCGAAGGCGGCAAAGCCAGCGATAAGCCGGTGAC
>JALYPE010000302.1 GCA_030856525.1 Pseudomonadota bacterium
GGAGAGAACCCACAGTCGTCGGCCGCAGCGAGGACAAGTGCGGCAACCTGATCAACGCCAGTCAGCGACGCGAAGCGATCATCAATAAACGGATTGTCGCCGGCATGAGCCTGCAAGATGTGGAAAGCGCATTGGGCAAACCTGACAAGGTCAGTATCCGCAATTCCGCCACAAGCTATCGCTACGACAACAAGCGAGGTCGCAGCGCGCACATCGAATTTGACGAGAGAGGATGCATGCGGGAAAAAGCCAAATCCCGGACAGCAAAAAGCCCGCGTTAGACGCAGGCTTTTTGGTGTTTGGTGCACTCGACAGGATTCGAACCTGTGACCGCTCGGTTCGTAGCCGAGTACTCTATCCAGCTGAGCTACGAGTGCATATGTGGTTTTATACCAGATCACAACTGGTTGAAGCCAAGTCATTTGCATTGCTGCAAACAACTCTTAAATGGTGCACTCGACAGGATTCGAACCTGTGACCGCTCGGTTCGTAGCCGAGTACTCTATCCAGCTGAGCTACGAGTGCATTTGTTGCCGCGCATTATAGGCCGTCGAATCTTTTTGTAAAGCGCTTTTTTCTAGTAATTTCAACAACTTACCGAAGAAGCCAGATTACAACGTACTACGCAAATAATGGCGGAGAACGGGGGATTCGAACCCCCGACACCCTTTTGAGGTGTACTCCCTTAGCAGGGGAGCGCCTTCGGCCACTCGGCCAGCTCTCCGCAACACGGGGCGTATATTAACCAGCTTCTTCCCCGTTTGCAAACATAAAAAACGATAAAAATTAATGGCTTGGTTCTTCGTCCTTCTCTTTCTTTATACGCAGGTAAATTTCCTCACGGTGGACCGCAACCTCTTTCGGGGCGTTGACACCGATGCGCACTTGATTTCCTTTAACGCCGAGCACGGTCACGGTGATTTCGCCATCACCAATAATCAGGCTTTCTGCGCACCGACGAGTCAGAATCAGCATACCTTTCTCCTCACGCATTTCATTTCAGGGACAACAGTCTGCAAAAAAAAGGCACTCGACCCACAACCTGAGCGGTCGCAGCCCTACATGCCTGAGTATTGACCAGCGCGGGCAAAAGAACAGGTTCGCCGCGCCATTCAAGAAAACAAAAGGGCGCGGTCAGAACGCGCCCTTTGGCAAACGCATCACTCGCCCTGTCGGGCCGGAGCGTCCAGTTCGAAAGCCGTGTGCAGGGCGCGCACAGCCAGCTCCAGATACTTCTCTTCAATGACTACAGAAACCTTGATTTCCGAAGTCGAGATCATCTGGATGTTGATGCTTTCTTTCGCTAGGGATTCGAACATGCGACTGGCCACACCTGCGTGCGAGCGCATGCCAACGCCAACGATCGAGACCTTGGCAATCTTGGTATCACCGACCACTTCACGAGCACCGATTTCCTCTGCCGTCTTTTTCAGCACGGCTTCGGCGGCCTGGTAGTCGTTACGGTGCACAGTGAATGTGAAGTCGGTGGTGTTATCGTGCGCAACGTTCTGCACGATCATGTCCACTTCGATGTTCGCGGCACTGATCGGGCCGAGAATCTTGAACGCAACGCCCGGGGTGTCTGGCACGCCACGGATGGTCAGCTTGGCTTCATCGCGATTGAAAGCGATGCCGGAAATGATCGGCTGTTCCATGGTTTCCTCTTCATCAATAGTAATGAGGGTGCCCGGACCCTCCTTGAAGCTGTGCAGAACGCGCAGCGGTACGTTGTACTTGCCGGCGAATTCCACCGCACGGATCTGCAACACCTTGGAACCGAGGCTGGCCATTTCCAGCATCTCTTCGAAGGTAATCTTGTCCAGACGCTGAGCCACGGAAACCACGCGCGGGTCGGTGGTGTAGACGCCATCGACATCGGTGTAGATCTGGCATTCGTCAGCCTTCAAGGCTGCTGCCAGCGCCACGCCGGTCGTGTCGGAACCGCCACGACCGAGGGTGGTGATGTTGCCGTGCTCGTCGACGCCCTGGAAACCGGCGACGACCACTACACGACCAGCCTTCAGGTCGCCGCGAATTTTCTGATCGTCAATCTGCAAGATACGCGCTTTATTGTGCGCGCTGTCCGTCAGAATCCGCACCTGATTACCGGTGTAAGACACCGCCGGCACACCGCGCTTGATCAGCGCCATGGCCAAGAGTGCAATGGTCACCTGCTCGCCGGTGGAAACGATGACATCCAGTTCACGCGGAACCGGCTGGTCGTCACCACTGATTTGCTTGGCCAGATCGATCAGACGGTTGGTCTCGCCGCTCATTGCAGACAGCACAACCACCAGGTCATCGCCGGCATCGCGGAATTTCTTAACCTTGTCGGCGACCTGCTCGATTCTCTCGACAGTGCCGACCGAGGTGCCTCCAAATTTCTGTACGATCAAAGCCATTTCAAAGCCGCCTCAGCCCATGAAGGGCGCCCAAATAATCAATCAAACAGCGTTCCGGCCCGCACTGGACCGCGGGCCGGAAACGCTGCCTTATAGACCCTGCTCTACAAATGGAACGGTCAGGGCCAATGCTGCATCCAGTGCGCCAGCGTCAATACCGCCGCCCTGCGCCATGTCTGGACGACCACCGCCCTTCCCGCCCACTGCCGCAGCGGCTTGCTTCATCAAATCACCGGCTTTGAGTTGGCCAGTCAGGTCTTTGGTTACGCCTGCAACCAGAACGACCTTTTCCTCATGGACACTGCCGAGCAGGATCACTGCGCGGCCGAGTTTGTTTTTCAGTTGATCGACCAGCGCCAGCAGCGCCTTGCCGTCCTGACCGTCGAGACGCACGGCCAGCACCTTCACGCCTTTGACATCCACTGCGGTAGCCGACAGATCGTCGCCCGCCGCGCTGGCAGCCTTGGCCTGCAACTGCTCGAGTTGCTTCTCCAGCAGACGGTTGCGCTCCAGCACAGCCGACAGCTTGTCGATCAGGTTTTCGCGGCTGCCCTTGACCAGGTTGGCCGCTTCCTTGAGTTGTTCTTCTGCAGCATTCAAGTAAGCCAGTGCCGCAGCACCGGTGATTGCTTCGATACGACGCACACCCGACGCCACGCCGCCTTCGCTGATGATTTTCAGCAGGCCGATGTCGCCGGTACGATTGGCGTGGATACCGCCGCACAGTTCGACCGAGAAATCGCCCATGCTCAGCACACGCACGCTGTCGCCGTACTTCTCGCCGAACAGCGCCATGGCGCCTTTTTGCTTGGCGGTATCGATGTCGGTTTCTTCGGTTTCAACCGGGGAATTCTTGCGAATCTCGGCGTTGACGATGTCTTCCAGCGCTTTCAGTTGCTCAGGCTTGATGGCTTCGAAGTGGCTGAAGTCGAAGCGCAGGCGCTGACTGTCAACCAAAGAGCCTTTCTGCTGAACATGCTCACCCAGCACTTTGCGCAAAGCGGCGTGCAGCAAGTGGGTCGCCGAGTGGTTGAGCGCCGTCGCGTTACGGACTTCGGCTTCCACGTGAGCTTCCACCGGCGCGCCGATGGTCAGGCTGCCCGATGCGAGCACGCCGTGGTGCAGGAATGCGCCGCCAGTCTTGGTAGTGTCACGCACGTCGAAACGACCGCCGCTGGCTTGCAGGTAACCGCTGTCGCCAATCTGGCCGCCGGACTCGGCGTAGAACGGCGTCTGATCGAGAACGACCACGCCCTCTTCGCCTTCGCTCAGTACGTCGACTGCCTGACCTTCTTTATAGAGGCCAACCACTTTCGCCGAACCGCTGGTGGCTTTGTAACCGGTGAACTCAGTAGCCACATCAACCTTGACCAGGCTGTTGTAGTCCATGCCGAAGGAGCTGGCGGAACGGGCACGGACGCGCTGGGCTTCCATTTCACGTTCGAAGCCCGCTTCGTCGAGCGTCAGGTTGCGCTCGCGAGCGATGTCGCCGGTCAGGTCCATCGGGAAACCGTAGGTGTCGTAGAGTTTGAACACCACATCGCCTGGCACCACGTCGCCTTTGAGCTCGGCGAGATCCTGCTCGAGGATTTTCAGACCTTGTTCCAGGGTCTTGGCGAACTGCTCTTCTTCAGCCTTCAGCACGCGCTCGATGTGCGCTTGCTGGGATTTCAGTTCAGGGAACGCTTCGCCCATCTCGGCAACCAGCGCGCCGACGATCTGATAGAAGAAGCTGCCCTTGGCGCCCAGCTTGTTGCCGTGACGGCAGGCGCGGCGAATGATCCGGCGCAGCACGTAGCCGCGACCTTCGTTGGACGGCAGCACGCCGTCGGCCACCAGAAAGCCGCACGAACGAATGTGGTCGGCCACGACTTTCAGCGAAGCCTGGTTGTCGTTGGTGCAACCAATGGCTTTGGCCGAGGCGGTCAGCAGGCTCTGGAACAGGTCGATTTCATAGTTCGAGTGCACGTGCTGCAGCACGGCACTGATCCGCTCCAGGCCCATACCGGTATCGACCGATGGCGCTGGCAGCGGGTGCAACACGCCGTCGGCGGTGCGGTTGAACTGCATGAAGACGTTGTTCCAGATTTCGATGTAGCGGTCGCCGTCTTCTTCCGGCGAGCCCGGTGGGCCGCCCCAGATGTCGGCGCCGTGATCGTAGAAAATCTCGGTGCAAGGACCGCACGGGCCAGTATCGCCCATGGTCCAGAAGTTGTCGGAGGCGTATGGCGCGCCCTTATTGTCGCCGATCCGAACCATGCGTTCAGCCGGGACGCCGATGTCCTGGGTCCAGATGTCGTACGCCTCGTCATCGCTAGCGTAAACGGTGACCCAGAGCTTTTCCTTCGGCAGGTTCAGCCACTTGTCCGAGGTCAGGAAGTTCCAGGCGTAGCTGATCGCGTCGCGCTTGAAATAGTCGCCGAAACTGAAGTTACCCAGCATTTCGAAGAAGGTGTGGTGACGGGCGGTATAACCGACGTTTTCCAGGTCGTTGTGCTTGCCGCCGGCGCGCACGCATTTCTGACTCGAAACGGCGCGGGTGTACGCACGCTTTTCCTGGCCTAGGAAGCAGTCCTTGAACTGGTTCATCCCCGCGTTAGTGAACAGCAGGGTTGGATCGTTGCCCGGAATCAAAGAGCTGGAGGCTACACGGGTGTGGCCTTGCTCTTCGAAGAAGCGAAGGAAGGCTTCACGGATTTCTGCGCTTTTCATAGGTTCTTCCACGGAGGCTGCGGCCAAAGGCCTGTGCGAAACGTCAACAGACGAAGCGACGGCAAAGGGCCGCATTATATCGGCCCTGCGCGCGGGGTACAGCGTGTTTATACGATAGAAACGGTCAATTGGACGGCTAACGCGATCAGTTGCGGGAAAACTCGACGAATGTCGCGACGACCTGGTCGATTTGCGCCCGGCTGACGTCCATGTGCGTGACCATGCGCAGGCGACCGGCCGCACTTAACTTGATCCCGCGTTCAGCGGCGAAAGCCTTGAGCGCTTCGGCCCTGTCGCCCATCTGCACGTAAACCATGTTGGTCTGCACCGGTTCGACTTCATAGCCGGCAGCACGCAAACCTTCGGCCAGCCGTTCGGCATTGGCGTGGTCATCGGCCAGGCGCTGAACGTTGTGATCGAGCGCGTACAGGCCCGCCGCCGCCAGAATACCCGCCTGACGCATGCCGCCACCGACCATTTTGCGCAAACGCCGGGCTTTGCCGATCAAGTCGGCCGAGCCGCACAACACCGAGCCGATTGGCGCGCCGAGGCCTTTGGACAGGCACACCGACACCGAATCGAAGTGCTGCGCGATCTCGAGTGCATCCACGCCCAGTTTGACCGCCGCATTGTACAACCGCGCGCCATCCAGATGCAGCGCCAAACCGTGCTCGCGGGTGAAACGTCGCGCCTCGGCGAGATACTCCAGCGGAAGCACTTTGCCCTGCATGGTGTTTTCCAGCGCCAGCAAGCGTGTGCGGGCGAAATGGAAGTCGTCGGGTTTGATCGCCGCGGCGACGTGCGTCAGGTCCAGCGAACCGTCGGCCTGCACCTCCAGCGGTTGCGGCTGGATCGATCCAAGCACCGCTGCGCCACCGCCCTCGTATTTGTAGGTGTGCGCCTGCTGACCAACGATGTATTCGTCACCACGCTCGCAGTGCGCCATCAGCCCGAGCAGGTTACTCATGGTGCCCGTCGGCACAAACAACGCGGCCGCAAACCCCAAGCGCTGGGCCAGCTCCGCTTCCAGCCGATTGACCGTCGGATCTTCGCCATACACGTCGTCACCGGTGGCCGCTGCGGCCATTGCGTCGAGCATTGCGGCGGAAGGTTGGGTGACGGTGTCGCTGCGAAGATCGATAACGCTCATGAATCCGGCCTCTTTGAAATTTAGGAATTTCTTTTCAGGATGGAATTACTGCGGCCTTGCCGTCGATTAATCAACCCTCGCCGTAGGAAAGAGCGGATTGATTCAGCAGAAAAGACGATAACAATCATCAAACAGGCGCAATGCAGGCGTGAGAAATATGTGTTAAAAACGCTTCGCCGCCACACTTTCCGGCGGCAAAAACGTTCTCAGGGCGGGGTGCAACTCCCCACCGGCGGTAATTGCGCGCGATGCGCATAGCCCGCGAGCGCTTGGCGGCAGACACGGTTTCGGCGGTGTCGGACGGCAAGGTCAGCAGACCCGGTGTGATCCCGGGGCCGACGGTCATAGTCCGGATGAAGAGAGAACGGGATTGACACCAGAGGGCCGTCCGCGCGCATTCGTGCGAGCCGCGCGTACCCTTGAATCCCCTTCGATTCATATGCCCTGTTTTTTACATAAACAGGAGTCAGAACATGCAACCCACCGCAATCGACAGCAAAAGCAAAAACCATCAAGGCGAGCGCGTCGCGTTCATCCAGGCCTGCTGGCACAAGGAAATCGTCGACCAGAGTCGTAAAGGCTTCGTTGCCGAAATGATCGCTCAGGGGTATCAGGAATCTGAGATCGACTTCTTCGAAGTCGGCGGCGCGTTTGAAATTCCGCTTCACGCCAAGCTACTGGCCAAGTCCGGTCGCTACGCCGGGATCGTCGCGGCGGGTCTGGTGGTCGACGGCGGGATCTACCGTCATGAATTCGTTGCCCAATCGGTGATCAGCGCCCTGATGCAGGTGCAGCTGGAAACCGAAGTGCCCGTGTTCTCGGTGGTGCTGACCCCGCATCATTTCCATGCCGGCGAAGAGCATCAGAAGTTCTTCTTCGAGCACTTTGTGCACAAGGGTCAGGAAGCGGCGAAGACGTGTGCGGATACGCTGCATAAGATGCGGGCATTGCGTCGCAGCGAGCACCGCGCGGTAGCTGTCTAAAGCAACGCCACCCTGTAGGAGCGAGCTTGCTCGCGAAAAACTTCAAAGCGCCGCGGGGTTTCAGTTGCCCAGCGTTAGCGTTGAAGACCATCGCGAGCAAGCTCGCTCCTACAGTGGTTAACTGTTGCGCTCAGGCGAGGTTTTCGTCGGTCGCCGGGACAATCAGGATGCCCGCCCGCAGGCCGTTCTTGACCTTGGGGTTGGGGAAAATGATACGGGCGCCTTCTTCCTCGATGATCCAGCGCGTCTGGGCGATGTCTTCGGCCAGCACGTAACCCATCTCCAGTTCGGAAAAATTCTCGATGTCTGCTGGCAGGTTCAAGCGGAAACTGTCGCTGTGCTTGATGATTTCCCGGGCCACGCTGAACAGCTGCAAACCGTCCAGATGCTCCTCGTTTGGGGGCTCGGTACCGTCGATGATCTGCTTGAGTCGGGTTTCCAGCAGATCGACATTGACCCCGTCGTTCTGCCCGAACGGCCGCGCCTTGCCCAGCTCCAGCGTGAAAGACTCGGCACCCAGTTTGTCGTAGGTGTACGAGCTGAAAACGATAGAGGGTTTGTTCTGCAGCAATACCGCTTCCATCCCGGCATCGCGCAGGCGGCTCAGTTGCTGGCGGGAATGCTGGCGACCTTCGGCCCAGGGATACAAGGCGAATTGCTCGATCTTCGAACCGCGAATGGCCGTGTGCAAATCGTAGTGCAGACGCTCACGGTCAGGCAGGCTGAAGAAACTCGCCGCCAGCCGCTCCAGTTCACAGGCGCGCAAGGCTTCGAAACCGCTGCTTTGCTCGTGACGACCGTTGAACAGTCGATTGACGTCCTGCTCGATGAAGCGCTCGCCCTTGCGAATCGCTTCCGGGTTGCCGAACAGAAACAGAATGCGTGCACGCGGTTTCAAATCCCCGCGAGCGATGTCATGCAACAGGCGATCGAGCAACTCGATCGGTGCCGTTTCGTTGCCGTGAATGCCGGCTGACAGCAGCAGGTCGAGGCCATTGTCGCGAGCTTGCGGCGGCCGGACTTCCAGCGCACCTTCGCTCAACCAGCGCATCCGCACGCCTTCGACAGTCAGTTGAGTCTTCTCCGCCGGTTCGCGGCCGGCGAGGGTCAGTTCAAGCAGTTTGCCGAGGGCGAGCATAGAGCGATTCCTTAATGGTCGTGATTGCAATCCGGGCCGTGCACGTGGTCCTCGTCGTCGCCGACCTCAGCCGGTTCCATTTCCAGTTGCAGACTTACCAGATTAGTCGCCAATGGGCGCAGCAGCAGGTTGGCGTATTCAGCGTCACCTTCTTCAACGTCCACGCCGATCAGCAGCTGGCCGCGGCCGTCCTGCTGAATCCACAGCTCTTTGCCTTGCCACATGACCGCGACGCGGGTGCAGGAGGTTTCCAGTTGCGTGCCGTCGGTGTCTTCAAGGATCAGCTGCAGGGTATCGCTCATGTTTTTACGCTCTCATCTGGAGATAAAGCGGCGCGCAGGAAAAGCAGCGCGCGCCGGTTTTCAATTGATCTGGAATGGATAAACCGCGCCCAGTTTAAGGATTTGCGTCAGTTCATCCAGTGCCGTCCGGCATTCAAGCAGCAATTGCGGGTCCGCAAGATCGGTTTCGGCCATGCGGTCGCGGTAGTGCTTGTCGACCCATTCGGTCAGCGTGCCGTACAACGGTGCCGTCATGATAACGCCTGGGTTGACGGCCGCCAGTTCGGTTTCGTTCAGGGCCACGCGCAACCTCAGGCAAGCCGGGCCACCGCCGTTCTGCATGCTTTGCTTGAGATCGAAAACCTTCACTTCGCGGATCAGCCCGCCGGTGCTGGTCAAACCCTGCAGGTATTGCCAGACGCGTTCATTGCCACGGCATTCTTCCGGAACAATCAACAGCATCGAGCCGTCAGGACGTGACAGCAACTGGCTATTGAACAGATAGGACCGAACCGCGTCGTCCACGGTCACGGCGGAACGCGGTACGCACACAGACTGAAATTTCCCACCGACTTTGGCGAGTTTTCGTGCGAGTTCGTCGAGCATCTGTTCGGTGTCGAGGAACGCGTCCTCGTGATAGAACAACACCTCGCCGTTGCCCACCGCGATCACGTCGTTGTGAAACACGCCCTGATCGATCACTGACGGATTCTGCTGACCGTAGACCACGCCGTCTTCGCTCAGGCCGTGCAGACGGGCCACCGCTTGCGAAGCTTCGAGGGTCTGGCGCGCCGGGTATTTCTGTGGTGCCGGATAACGGTTGTCGAAGGCACTGCGGCCGAACACGAAAAACTCGACGCCCGCTTCGCCATAATCCCGGCAGAAACGCGTGTGGTTGGCCGCGCCTTCGTCACCGAACTGCGCCACCGCCGGCAATGCGGCGTGATGGGCGAAGTGTTTTTGATCGGCGAACATCGCGCCGAGCACGCGACTGGTGGTCGGGTGTTCGATGCTGCGGTGGTATTTGCAGTTGAGGTTGGCGGCGGTGAAATGCACGCGGCCATCGGCGGTGTCGGCACTCGGGCTGACAGTGGCAGCGTTGGCCACCCACATGCTCGACGCCGAGCAGCTGGCAACCAGCAATGGCATCGCTTCCTTCGCGGCCTTTTCGATCACCTGAGCGTCGCTGCCGCTGAAGCCGAGGCGGCGCAGCGCGGCAACGTCGGGACGTTCCTGCGGAGCGAGCACGCCTTGTTGAAAGCCCATTTCCATCAGCGCTTTCATTTTGGCCAGGCCTTGCAGCGCGGCTTCCTTCGGGTTCGAAGATTGCTGGCTGTTGCTCTGGGAGGCGACGTTGCCGTAGGACAAACCGCCGTAGTTATGGGTCGGCCCCATTAGACCGTCAAAATTGACTTCACAGGATTTCATCAGCGAGGCTCCACGGGAATCGGGTGTATGGCTTCAGTAATATTCTTTGGACCGCGGCGCGGCCATC
>JALYPE010000304.1 GCA_030856525.1 Pseudomonadota bacterium
GCATAAACCGGTTGCTGCACGTAAACCGGTTCCTGCACATACACCGGCCGGTTGCTGTTAATGATGGCCGAACCGACAATCGCCGAGCCGACGATCGCACCGAATACGGCCGGCCCTTGCCAGCCGTGGCCGCCGCCAGCCTCTGCCTGCCCGGCGACAGCCAGTGCACCAATCAGCAAGGCCACTGTGGGAATGTTACGGATCATGATAATTCCTCGATTCTTCGCCCCGGCGCTTGCGTCTGCGATAGACCCAAGGATCGTCGCGGGGATACATCTAAGACAGCGTTTTTAAAAAATTCAGCACGGCCGTCGGGTAAATTTTGTGTAAGGTCTGTACCGGTTTCTTTACCGTCGAGCGGGTCCCGCAGGCGTACGCCGATATGATCGATCTGAACGCGGTGGACTGGCTAATCCCGTCCATCGGACAGTGCTATTTGAAGGAGCTTCACATGCAGATGAACCCCAACAAAGACACCCAGCTGTGCATGTCCCTGTCGGGGCGTCCCGGGAATTTTGGTCTGCGCTTTCATAATCATCTTTATGAACAGTTGGGTCTGAATTTTTACTACAAGGCTTTTAGCAGTCAGGACCTGCCGGGTGCCGTCGGTGGCATTCGCGCCCTGGGTATTCGCGGCTGCGGCGTGTCGATGCCGTTCAAGGAAGCCAGCATTGCCCTGGTTGATGAACTTGACGCGTCGGCGGCGGCCATTCAATCAATCAACACCATCGTCAACACCGATGGTCACCTCAAGGCCTATAACACCGATTACATCGCCATTGCACAATTACTGGACACGCATAAAGTGCCGACGGCGTCGACGTTTGCCCTGCGCGGCAGTGGCGGTATGGCCAAGGCCGTGGCCAGCGCCTTGCGTGATGGCGGTTACAGCAATGGATTGATCGTGGCCCGCAACGAGCAGGCCGGTCGTGCGCTGGCGCAATCGCTTGGCTATGAATGGCAAGCGGAATTGGGCGCGCACCGTCCGCAGATGCTGATCAACGTCACGCCGATCGGCATGACCGGCGGACCTGAAGCGGACCAGTTGGCCTTCGATGCCGAGACCATTGGCGCCGCAGAAACGGTCTTCGATGTGGTGGCCATTCCCTCGGAAACACCGCTGATCGTGCAGGGGCGTGCTGCAGGCAAGCGGGTTATTACGGGGTTGGAAGTCATTGCGATCCAGGCGCTGGAGCAGTTCGTCCTGTATACCGGCGTGCGCCCGACGGATGAGCAGTTTAAGAAAGCGGTGGCATTCGCTCGGGCGTGAACCTTGAGCGGGTGGTGGCTGAGATGACCTCTTAGCGAGCAGGCTCGCTCTCAGGCTGGAGAAAATTCGTCGCAGTTCTCGCGTCCAACGACAATCCCTTGTGGGAGCTAGCCTGCTCGCGATGCGCCGGTGCGCAGGTGCATCCAGCACGGCAAGTGCTGATTCACCGCTATCGCGAGCAAGCTATGCTGCTACACCGTAAGCGAAAATTTGCGTTCCAAATAACCTTGATCGAGGCTTTTTCCATGCATCCGCCGATTCTCAATCTGGATCAGGTCGAACTGGAGCCACTGCCGGAAGCGTTGGCCCCCGACGGTGAAACCGCCGCTCGCTATCAACAGCGACTGGCACGCGTAGGCCAGCAGCTCGGCGCGCAGAAGCTGGGTTATCGCCTGTACGTGCTGGAACCGGGCATGCGCGGCAGTCCATTCCATAGCCATCGGGTCAACGAGGAAATGTTTTACGTGGTGGCCGGGGAAGGGCACATCCGCCTCGGCGCCGAGCGTTTTCCGATCCGCGCAGGTGACGTGATCGCCTGTCCGCCGGGCGGCCAGGAAGCAGCGCATCAGATCATCAACACCAGCACCGGCGAATTGCGTTATCTGGCAGTCAGCACGCAGCAGTCGCCGGAAATTTGCGAGTACCCCGATTCCGGTAAATACGCGGTGATGGATGATTTCAAGATCGACGCCGACGGCAACGCCACAGGCTTCGTCGCCATCGCCCGCCCAGCCGACGGCGTAGATTACTGGGACGGTGAGTAGTCACCGAACTCTCAGTCGCCGGAGCTCTGTAGCAGCTGCCGAGCCTGCGAGGCTGCGTCCGG
>JALYPE010000336.1 GCA_030856525.1 Pseudomonadota bacterium
GATATACACCAGCAATGCTGCAAGGCCGAGCACCATGATCAGTTCGCGAGCATCCATCCCTTTAAGGACAGCGTCCGACTTGGTCGGGCCGAAGTAGGCGCGGTGGATCATGATCAGCGAGTAGACCGAACCGAAAACCAGACCCGTCGTGGCGATGATGGTGATCCACGGCGCGGCGGCGAAGCTGCCCATCAGGATCAGGAACTCACCCACGAAGTTACCGGTGCCCGGCAAGCCCAGCGAAGCGGCTGCGAAGAACAGGCTGAGCGCCGGCAGGTAAGCGATCTTCGACCACAACCCCCCCATTTCACGCATGTCGCGGGTATGAGTGCGCTCGTACAACTGACCACTGAGGATAAACAGTGCAGCGGCGGAAACACCGTGCGCGAGCATCTGCATCACCGCGCCCTGCAACGCCAGCTGGCTGCCGGAGTAGATGCCGATCAGCACGAAACCCATGTGGGAAACGGACGAGAAGGCGATCAGACGCTTGATATCGGTTTGTGCGAACGCCAGGAACGCGCCGTAGAAAATCCCGATCAGACCGAGGGTCATGGCGATCGGCGCAAACTCGGCCGAGGCATTCGGGAACAGCGGCAGGGCGAAACGCAGCAAGCCATAGGCAGCGGTTTTCAACAGGATACCGGCCAGGTCGACCGAACCCGCCGTTGGCGCCTGGGCGTGAGCGTCAGGCAGCCACGAGTGGAACGGCACGACCGGCAGCTTCACCGCGAAAGCGATGAAGAAACCGAGCATGAGGATGTACTCGGTGGTCAGCGACATCTTGGTTTTCAACAGATCGGCGTAGTTGAACGTGATCACGCCGGTGTCGTTGAAGTTGACCAGCACCAGACCGAGGATCGCCACCAGCATGATCAGGCCGGAAGCCTGAGTGAAGATGAAGAACTTGGTCGCTGCGTAGATCCGGGTTTTCTTGCCGTCCGAAGAACTGTGACCCCAGAGCGCGATGAGGAAATACATCGGCACCAGCATCATTTCCCAGAAGAAGAAGAACATGAACAGGTCGAGAGCGAGGAACACGCCGACAACGCCGCCCAGAATCCACATCAGGTTCAGGTGGAAGAAGCCAACGTGACGTTGAATTTCTTTCCACGAGCACAGTACCGAGAGAATACCCAGCAGACCGGTCAGCAAGATCATCAACAGCGACAGGCCGTCGAGTGCCAAATGTACGCTGATGCCGAACCGCTCGATCCAGATGTGCTTGAACTCAAGCGCCCAGGTCGGATCGGCGCCAGGCGCCGGGGCAAATGAATAGTTGCCGGTAGCCCACAGCCAGAGGCCAATCGCGAGCAACAGGGACATGGTGATCAGCGCAATCCAGCGGGGCAGGGTAGCGCCGAAGCGCTCACCCATCCAGCACAGCAGGCCGCCGATGAAGGGGATCAGGATTAGCCAAGGCAGAATCATGACGGGCTCAATTCCTTTCGCAAGTTCGCAAGGTTCATATTCAGACCGCTACCAGCACGATGGCGCCGATGACCAGCACGGAGCCGGCTGCCATCGATGCCGCGTACCAACGCAGTTGACCGGTTTCGGTACGGCTCAGAGCGTTGTGACCGCCCTTGGCCATACGCGGGATCAGACCAATGGTCTGGTCCAGCGGGTCTTTGCGCAGTACGTGGCTGATCGCAAGGTATGGCTTGACGAACAGTTTGTCGTAGATCCAGTCGAAGCCCCAGGCAGCGAACCACCAGGCCGAAAGGAAGCGGCCAATGCCGCTGTTGGCGATTGCAGTGACGAAACGACGCTTGCCGAGGAACAGCAGCGCGGCCAGCAGGATACCGGCCAGGGCAATAGCACCCGAAGCGATTTCCAGACTGTGCTTGGCGTCGCCGCCAGCGTGCCCGACGCTTTGCGGCAGCACACCGTGCAGCGGCGGAACGATCATCGCGCCGATGGCGGTGGACAACACGATCAGCACCGACAGTGGCAGCCAGTGAGCGATGCCGTGACCAGCGTGTGCTTCGGTCTTCGCTTCACCGTGGAACGCGATGAAGATCAGACGGAAGGTGTACAGCGAGGTCATGAACGCGCCGACCAGACCTGCGTAAAGCAGACCGTGGTTGCCGCTGGCGAACGCTTCCCAGAGGATTTCGTCCTTGGAGTAGAAACCTGCGGTCACCAGTGGCAGGGCCGCCAGGGCCGCACCGCCGACGATGAAGCTGGCGTAGGCCAACGGCAGTTTCTTCCACAGGCCGCCCATCTTGAAGATGTTCTGCTCGTGGTGGCAGGCAACGATCACCGCACCGGACGCCAGGAACAGCAGCGCCTTGAAGAAGGCGTGAGTCATCAGGTGGAAGATCGCGTCATCCCACGCACCGACGCCCAGCGCCAGGAACATGTAGCCGATCTGGCTCATGGTCGAGTAGGCAAGGATACGTTTGATGTCGGTCTGCACCAGTGCGGCAAAACCGGCCAGGACCAGGGTCACACCGCCAACGATGCCGACCAGCTGCAGGATGTCCGGCGCCAGGGCAAACAGGCCATGGGTACGGGCAATCAGGTAGACACCGGCGGTCACCATGGTCGCGGCGTGAATCAGTGCCGAAACCGGGGTAGGGCCAGCCATCGCGTCTGCCAGCCATGTTTGCAGCGGCAGCTGCGCCGATTTACCGACAGCGCCGCCCAGCAGCATCAGGGTCGCCATGACCATCCAGAAGTCGCCGGCCTGGAATTTCTGCGGTGCCAGCACCAGCAGTTCCTGGATGTTCAGCGTGCCCAGTTGCTGGAACAGAATGAACAGGCCGATGGCCATGAACACGTCGCCGATCCGGGTCACGATGAAGGCTTTGAGTGCGGCGTTACCGTTGTTGCGGTTGCTGTAGTAGAAACCGATCAACAGGTACGAACACAGGCCCACGCCTTCCCAGCCGAAGTACAGGAACAACAGGTTATCGCCGAGAATCAGGAACAGCATGCTGGCGATAAACAGGTTGGTGTAAGCGAAGAAGCGCGAGTAACCGGCTTCACCGCGCATGTACCACGACGCGAACAGGTGGATCAGGAAGCCGACGCCCACCACCACACCGAGCATGGTCACGGACAGGCCATCCAGGTACAGCGCGAAGTTTGGCGTGAAGCCTTCCACCGCCATCCACTGCCACAACACCTGGGTGTAGTGACCGCCTTCTGGCGGAGCAACGTTGAACTGCCAGATCACGTAAGCGGTGACGATGGCAGACAGGCCGATGGAGCCGACGCCGATCAGCGCGGCAAGGTTTTCCGAGAAGCGTCCACGGGAGAACGACAGCAGCAGAAAACCAATCAGAGGGAATACGAAAGTCAGATAGAGAAGATTCATCCGCGCATCTCGCTGGCAGCGTCGATATCGAGAGTGTGGAAGCGGCGATACAGCTGCAACAGAATCGCCAGGCCAATACTGGCCTCGGCGGCTGCGAGGCTGATCACCAGGATGAACATGATCTGTCCATCCGGCTGACCCCAACGGCTACCGGCAACGATGAAGGCCAGTGCGGAGGCATTCATCATGATCTCCAGGCTCATCAGCACGAAAAGAATGTTGCGGCGGACCATCAGGCCGACCAGACCGAGGCAGAACAGGATGCCGGCGACCGCCAGACCATGCTCCAAAGGGATAGCAGGCATCGTCATTGCTCCTTGGCTTCGTTACGGCCGAGATGGAACGCCGTGACGGCTGCAGCGAGCAGCAGCATCGAGGCGAGTTCGACCACCAGCAGATACGGACCGAACAGGCTGATGCCCACGGCCTTGGCGTCTACGGTGGTGTGGCCGATGGCCTGACCGCTCTGGTCGCTGAACAGCACGTACAGCAGTTCAACCAGCAGCAAGGTGCCGAGGATCACCGGGCCGAGCCAGATGCCTGGCTTGAGCCACACGCGTTCCTGCTGAACCGAGGCCGGGCCGAGGTTCAGCATCATCACCACGAACACGAACAGCACCATGATGGCGCCAGCGTAGGCGATCACTTCCAGCACACCGGCAAACGGTGCGCCGAGGGCGAAAAATGTCATCGCCACGGCGATCAGCGAAATGATCAGGTAGAGCAGGGCGTGCACAGGGTTGGTGTGAGTGATCACGCGAAGCGTGGACACCACAGCGATACCCGATGCGAAATAGAAAGCGAATTCCATCTTTCTTCCTTAAGGCAGCAAGCTCTTCACGTTGATCGGTTCGGCTTCATTTTGCGCGGCGCCTTTCGGCTTCCCGGCAATCGCCATACCTGCAACACGATAGAAGTTGTAATCAGGGTTTTTGCCGGGGCCGGAGATCAGCAGATCTTCTTTCTCGTAAACCAGGTCCTGACGTTTGAACTCGGCCATCTCGAAATCCGGTGTCAGCTGGATTGCGGTGGTCGGGCAGGCTTCCTCGCAGAGGCCGCAGAAAATGCAGCGCGAGAAGTTGATGCGGAAGAAGTCCGGGTACCAGCGACCGTCTTCGGTTTCGGCTTTCTGCAGCGAGATGCAGCCTACCGGGCACGCCACGGCGCACAGGTTGCAGGCTACACAACGCTCTTCGCCATCAGGGTCGCGGGTCAGGACGATACGGCCACGGTAACGCGGCGGCAGGTAAACCTGCTCTTCCGGGTACTGCAGCGTGTCGCGCTTGCGGAAGGCATGGCCGAAAATCATCACCAGGCTGCGAAGCTGGGTGAAGAAGCCATGCACGATGTCAATTATGTACTTCATGATTCTCTATCCTCACTGAGCCGCGACGGCGGGCGTGTTGAGCAACACGATCGCAGCGGTCACCAGCATGTTGACGAGGGTCAGCGGCAGGCAGAACTTCCAGCTGAAATCCATCACTTGGTCATACCGTGGGCGCGGAATCGAGGCGCGCAACAGGATGAAGATCATGATGAAAAACGCAGTTTTCAGCGCGAACCAGATGAACGGGATCTGCGGCAGAATGCCGAACGGACCATGCCAGCCACCGAAGAACAAGGTCACCAACAGCGCCGAAATCAGCACGATGCCGATGTACTCGCCAACGAAGAACATGCCCCATTTCATGCCGGCGTATTCAATGTGGTAACCGTCGGCCAGTTCCTGCTCCGCTTCCGGCTGGTCGAACGGGTGACGGTGAGTCACGGCGACGCCGGCGATGAAGAAGGTCAGGAAACCGAAAATCTGCGGGATGATGAACCACAGGTTCTGCGCTTGATATTCAACGATGTCGCGCATGTTGAACGAGCCGACCTGGATCACGATGCCCATCAGCGACAGGCCCATGAACACTTCGTACGACACGGTCTGTGCCGACGCCCGCAAGCTGCCCAGCAGGGCGAACTTGTTGTTACTGGCCCAGCCGGCGAACAGCACCGCGTAGACCGACAGACCGGCCATGGCGAAGAAGAACAGGATGCCGATGTTGATGTCCGCGACGCCCCAGGTCGGGGTGATCGGGATGATCGCGAAGGCAATCAGCAGGGCGCTCATCGCCACCACCGGTGCCAGGGTGAAGAT
>JALYPE010000611.1 GCA_030856525.1 Pseudomonadota bacterium
GCTACAGCCGCAATCAAACAAGAAAATGTAATGACATGCTTCATTTTATAACGCCTCCACCTTTACCCCGCCAACCTCACATAAACATTCTGCACGTCATCAACCGCATCGATGGCTTCGAGTAAGGCTTCGATTTCTTCACGTTCGGCATCGTTGCTAATGATGACGGGATTTTTGGGGCGGTAGCCAATCATTGCGAAGGTGACATTGAAGAGCGTTCTCATTACCGTAAGCATGTATCGATTTTCCATTTTGGGAACTTACTCAGCGCCTGAACCATCTACTGTACATGCATACAACCTTTAGTGTCGCGAACCGGCATAATTTCCATCCCGCGGTAATTGCTTGGTTTGATGCCACCTTCTCGAGCCCTACAGAGGCTCAACAGCAGGCATGGCCCCTTGTTCGCAATAGCAAAACGACTTTGATCGCGGCGCCGACTGGCTCGGGCAAAACACTGACCGCTTTCCTGGCAGCTGTCGATGCTCTGGTATGCGAAAGTAGTGAAACGGTTCTGCCCGACGAAACGCGCGTATTGTACGTCTCTCCCCTCAAGGCGTTGTCAAACGACATTCGCATAAATTTGCTCAATCCGCTGGAGGGCATCGACCGAGAATTGAAGGCGCTGGACCTACCACCGCATGGCATCCGCACCGCTGTACGGACAGGGGATACGACTCAGCCAGAGCGTATTGCGCTGCGTCGGCGCGCTCCACATATCCTGATTTCGACGCCAGAGTCGCTGTACGTGCTGCTCGGCTCCGATAGCGGGCGCGCGATGCTGGCCACCGTACGAACAGTAATCGTTGATGAGATCCATGCCGTGGCCGGTAGCAAGCGCGGCAGCCATTTGGCGCTCAGTCTCGAACGCCTGGATGCGTTGTGCGCACGTGCCCCTGTCCGGGTTGGTTTGTCGGCCACCCAGAAGCCGTTGTCAGCAGTGGCAGAATTCCTGGCTGGCGTGAGACGCGAATGCGCGATCGTCGATGTTGGCCACGTGCGCGAACGAGACCTCGGCCTTGAATTGCCTCCGGTTCCGCTGGAGCCGATCATGTCCAATCAGGTATGGGAGCGGGTCTATGACAGATTGGCGGAGTTGACCCTCCTGCACCGCACCACGTTGGTTTTTGTCAACACCCGACGCATGGCCGAACGCATTGCACGTCACCTGGCCGATCGGCTCGGTACGGAACACGTTGCAGCTCATCATGGCAGCCTTGCCAAGGAATATCGGCAGGACGCTGAGCAGCGTCTCAAGCGGGGAGAATTGCGGATATTGATCGCTACTTCATCGCTGGAACTGGGGATCGATATCGGCGATGTCGATCTGGTGTGTCAGATGGGTTCGCCCCGCAGTATTGCTTCTTTTTTGCAGCGCGTCGGGCGGTCCGGACACCACATCGGTGGTCTTCCTAAAGGCAGGTTGTTTCCGACTTCACGTGACGATCTCATTGAATGTGCTGCACTGCTCGATTGCGCTCGCCGCGATGAACTGGATGCGTTGCGCATTCCTGTTGCTCCGCTCGACGTGATGGCACAGCAAATTGTCGCAGAAGTGAGCAATCGCGAATGGAGAGAAGACGAGTTGTTCGACCTGATCCGCCGGGCTTCGCCTTTCGCCACACTGGAGCGTGTTCAGTATAACGCGGTTCTGCGTATGTTAACTGAAGGCTACACCGGTCGCCAGGGAGTACGGGGATCCTATCTGCATCGTGACAGCGTGTCGTCCACGCTGCGTTCCCGGCGTGGCAGCAAACTGACAGCGGTCACCTCTGGCGGCACCATCCCCGATAATGCTGACTTTACTGTCATTCTTGAGCTTCAGGGGTTCAATGTGGGGACAGTCCACGAGGATTTCGCCAGCGAGAGCCTGGCAGGCGACGTTTTCCAACTTGGCAATACTTCGTATCGTATCCAGCGTATCGAGGCGGGCAAGGTACGTGTCGAGGACGCGTACGCTGCTGAACCCAATCTGCCATTCTGGTTGGGTGAGGCCCCTGGTCGAAGTGACGAACTATCCTTTGGCGTTTCCAGGTTACGGGGCGAGATCGACCGTCTGCTCGGGGAAAAAGATGATGGCGCAGAGGCAATTGAACATGTCGTCGACTGGCTTTTCGAAAACCTCGGCCTCGATAACAACGCCGCCCATCAAATAGCGGAATACATGGCCAACGCGCGCGCCGCCCTAACAGCGCTGCCGACCAAGGACACTTTGGTGCTTGAGCGGTTTTTCGACGAGTCCGGTGGTATGCAGCTTGTGCTGCATTCGCCGTACGGCAGCCGCATCAACCGCGCCTGGGGTCTGGCACTTCGCAAACGCTTTTGCCGCACTTTTAATTTTGAACTACAGGCAGCCGCTACCGAAGATGCCATTGTGCTGTCGCTGTCCGAGGGACACAGCTTCATATTGAGTGAAGTGTGGAAATATCTGCGCTCGAATAACGCTGAGCACGTGCTAACTCAGGCCCTGCTTGATGCACCGCTGTTCAATGTTCGATGGCGTTGGAACGCCACTACCGCGCTGGTACTTCCCCGCTACAGCAGTGGGCGGAAGGTGGCACCGCAAATACAGCGCATGCGCAGTGACGACTTGCTGGCCGCCATATTCCCCGACCAGGCAGCGTGCCTCGAAAACATCGTCGGCGAGCGCGAACTGCCGAGCCATCCCCTGGTCGATCAAACCGTGGAAGACTGTCTGCACGAAGCGATTGACTGCGTAGGCTGGCTGGCACTGTTACGACG
>JALYPE010000353.1 GCA_030856525.1 Pseudomonadota bacterium
GCCGACGAGGACAGGCCCAAAGCCCACACCGCACCGAGACCCAGATAGGCCGCAGCGCCAGCAGCACGGTAGTCCATTTTCAGATCCGTGCGGCGGGCGAGGGCGCGCACCAGCAAGCCGCCGAACACCAGCGACAGGCCCCAGTTCAACAACGACGCGACCATCGAAATCAATGCTACCCACGCCACCGCGGAGCGACCGTTCTTCGGGATACGCGCGAGGCGATCAATCAGCTTCACCGCAGGCGGGGAGCTGGCCACCACATAACCGCCAATGACCACGAAGGCCATTTGCATGGTGAACGGAATCAGGCTCCAGAAACCATCACCGAACGCCATCGCGGCATCCGTGGGTTTGGCGCCCATGAACAGCGTGGCAACCGCGACGATGATCACCGCCAGCGCGGCGAACACCCACGAGTCGGGGAACCAGCGTTCGGCAAAACTTGAGCAGCGCAGGGCAAAGCGGGCGGAGCGGCTATCTTCGATATCAGCGGCCACGGGAATACCTCGGATTTTTATGTTTGTTGTGGTCTTCAGGCCGCGAAGGGCCATTTGGACAGGTGCCAACAGTAAATCAATCGGTCACGTTTTGTGACGAACTTTTAGCCATCCATGACTATGGTCTAACGGCTTGTTCGTGGGCGCGTTTGCGTGGACCATGTGCGCCTTGGTTTTTGCCTGTGCCAGAGTTATTTTGATGACTGCTCAAATCGATTCGCGTCCGGCGCCGTTCAGCCGCTCGGACTACAAAACGCTTGGGCTCGCAGCCCTTGGCGGGGCGCTGGAAATCTACGATTTCATCATTTTCGTATTTTTTGCCCTGACCCTGAGTCAGCTGTTCTTCCCGCCGGAAATGCCGGAATGGCTGCGCCTGCTGCAAAGCTTCGGGATTTTCGTGACTGGTTATCTGGCGCGGCCGCTGGGCGGAATTCTGATGGCGCATTTCGCCGACCGGCTCGGTCGCAAGAAAGTCTTCAGCCTGAGCATTCTGATGATGGCGCTGCCCTGCCTGCTGATCGGCATCATGCCGACCTACGCGCAGATCGGCTATTTCGCCCCGGTGTTATTACTGGCACTGCGGATTTTTCAGGGCGCGGCGGTGGGCGGCGAAGTACCAAGTGCCTGGGTGTTCGTTGCCGAGCACGCGCCGGTCGGACATCGCGGTTATGCGCTCGGCTTCCTGCAGGCGGGATTGACGTTTGGCTACCTGATCGGCGCCCTGACCGCGACCTTCCTCGCGCAAGCCTTCACCCCGCAGGAAATTCTCGATTACGCCTGGCGTTACCCGTTTTTGCTCGGCGGCGCGTTCGGCATCCTCGGCGTCTGGTTGCGCCGCTGGCTCAGCGAAACCCCGGTGTTCATGGCGATGCAGGCCCAGCGTGAGGCGACCGTCGAACTGCCATTGCGCACCGTCCTGCGTGAGCATCGCCTGGCGATGCTGCCAGCGATGCTGCTCACCTGTGTGCTGACCTCGGCGGTCGTGGTGTTTGTGGTCATCACGCCGACAATGATGCAGAAAAGCTTCGGCATGACAGCCAGTTACACCTTTGGCCTGAGCGCCTTGGGCATCGTTTTTCTCAACATTGGCTGCGTGCTGGCCGGGTTGCTGGTCGACCGCATCGGCGCCTGGCGCACAGTGATGCTGTACAGCCTGTTGCTGCCGCTGGGCATTGGCGTGCTTTATACCTGCCTGATCACCGGCGGTGACTGGATCGGCCTGGCCTACGCAGTTGCCGGCCTCGGTTGTGGCGTGGTCGGCGCGGTGCCTTCGGTGATGATCAGCCTGTTTCCGGCACGGATCCGCGTCTCGGGGATTTCATTCACCTACAACATCGCCTACGCCGCCTGGGCGAGTATAACGCCGCTGCTGCTGATAGGTCTGATGCCGTGGAGTCCGTGGATCTGCGTGATCTTCTCGGCGGTGATGGGGGCAGTGGGCGTGATCAGCGCGGCGTATTTCGGTGCGCGGATGCCCCAGTCTGTAAATTGCCGCGCTGCCGGGGC
>JALYPE010000388.1 GCA_030856525.1 Pseudomonadota bacterium
GGATGGTGACACGGTGCGCCTGAGCGACGGTCGCAGCGTGCGCATGATCGGTTTGAATACGCCCGAGCTGGGCAAGAAGGGTCGTTCCGACGAACCGTTCGCGGTCGCTGCGCGCAAACGTCTGGAAGCGCTGGTGGCAGTCAGCGACGGACGGCTTGGCCTGCTCGCAGGTAAAGAGGGCAAGGACCATTACGGTCGAACCCTGGCGCATCTCTACGGTTCCGATGGCAGCAATCTGGAAGCGCAGATGCTCGCCGAGGGCTTGGGTTTCCTGGTTGCCGTGGCGCCGAATGTCGAGCTGGTCGCCTGTCAGCAAGCCGCGGAACGCAGTGCGCGTCAGGCCGGGCTCGGTGTCTGGCGGCAGTCGCCGGTGGTTAACTCCGGGCAGATCAGCACTTCAGGCTTCGCCGTGCTCAGCGGTCGGGTGAGCAATGTTCAGCGCAATCGCGGCGGCGTCTGGATCGAGTTGCAGGACTCGGTTGTCTTGCGCGTTGCACCCAATCTGCTGGGGCAATTCGACGTCGCCGCGCTTGAGCGACTCAAAGGCAAGCAAATCGAGGCGCGTGGCTGGGTTGTCGATCGGTCGCGACGTGGCGGATTGAAACCTGGGCAAGCACGCTGGCTACTGCCATTGACCGATCCGGCGATGCTTAACGGCGATCTGAAATAAAAATTGTAGACATTTTTCGCTTTGATTGTGGACAGTCTAGCCCTTGTGTTCCGCGGCTCTTGGCCTAAAGTCTCAAGGGTGGGCGCTTGACAGGGGTGACTGGCCAGTCTTGTGGGGACTTTGCGAGGCGCGTATCCTCGCTGACCAGTCTGTCCAACAGTAAAAGCGGAATGCCCACATGTCTGATTTGAAAACTGCCGCTCTCGAATATCACGCCCATCCTCGTCCAGGTAAGCTGAGTGTCGAGCTCACCAAGGCCACCGCTACCGCCCGCGACCTGTCGCTGGCTTACAGCCCCGGCGTAGCCGAACCAGTGCGCGAAATCGCCCGCGATCCTGAACTGGCCTACAAATACACCGGCAAGGGCAACCTGGTTGCAGTCATTTCCGATGGCACCGCGATTCTGGGTCTGGGTAACCTCGGTCCATTGGCCTCCAAGCCGGTCATGGAAGGTAAAGGCGTGCTGTTCAAGCGCTTCGCCGGCATCGACGTTTTCGACATCGAAGTCGACTCCGAAAGCCCGCAAGCCTTCATCGACACCGTGAAGCGTATTTCCATCACCTTCGGTGGCATCAATCTGGAAGACATCAAGGCGCCTGAGTGCTTTGAGATCGAGCGCGCTCTGATCGAGCAGTGCGACATTCCGGTATTCCACGATGACCAGCACGGCACCGCGATCGTCACCGCAGCCGGCATGATCAACGCCCTGGAAATCGCCGGCAAAACCCTCGCCGAGGCCAAGATCGTTTGCCTGGGCGCGGGTGCAGCTGCCATCTCCTGCATGAAATTGCTGGTGAGCATGGGCGCCAACATCGAAAACATCTACATGGTTGACCGCACCGGTGTGATCCACTCCGGCCGTGACGATCTGAACCAGTACAAGGCTGTTTTCGCTCACGCGACCGAGAAGCGCACCCTGGCTGACGCACTCGCCGGCGCTGACGTATTTGTCGGTCTGTCCGGGCCAAACCTGCTCAGCCCTGAAGGCCTGAAATCCATGGCCGCCAACCCTATCGTGTTCGCCTGCTCGAACCCGGATCCGGAAATCTCCCCGGAGCTGGCTCACGCCACCCGTAGCGACGTGATCATGGCGACCGGCCGTTCGGACTACCCGAACCAGGTCAACAACGTTCTGGGCTTCCCGTTCATTTTCCGCGGTGCGCTGGACGTTCGCGCCAAGCGCATCAACGAAGAAATGAAAGTGGCAGCGGCCAACGCCCTGCGTGAACTGGCCAAACTGCCAGTTCCTCAGGAAGTCTGCGACGCCTATGGCGGTATCAAGCTGGAATTCGGTCGTGAGTACATCATTCCGAAGCCAATGGATGCCCGCCTGATCACCCTGATCTCCGATGCCGTGGCCAAAGCAGCAATCGAGACAGGTGTGGCAACCCTGCCGTATCCGAAGAACTACCCGCTGAAAAGCGTGGATGACGTGTTCAACGGATAAAAGCAGCGCCCATCAAAAAACCCAGCCTGGCGCTGGGTTTTTTTATGG
>JALYPE010000408.1 GCA_030856525.1 Pseudomonadota bacterium
CTCCCACAGGTTTTTCAGTTCACCCGACGCCACGTATACTCCCGCGCATGAATCCCGACTCCCCCCTAAGCGCCTGGCAGCACGCCATCGACCACAAAGGCTTCGTTCAGGACGAAGCTCAGGAGCATGCCGTCTGGGCGTTGCAGAAATGTCACGAAGCGCTGCATCAAGGCCTGACGCCGATCATCGGTGTTTATTTGTGGGGGCCGGTCGGGCGGGGTAAGACGTGGTTGATGGACCAGTTTTACCGAACGCTGCGTGTTCCGGCCCGGCGCCAGCATTTCCATCATTTCATGGGGTGGGTTCACCAGCGCTCGTTTCAACTGACCGGTACTGCCGACCCGTTGAAAGCGTTGGCTCGCGAGTTGAGCGCGGAGGTGCGGGTGCTGTGTTTTGACGAACTGTTCGTCAATGACATCGGTGACGCGATTATTCTCGGGCGTCTGTTTGAAGTGATGTTCGAGGAGGGCGTTGTGGTTGTCTGCACCTCCAACCAGCCGCCGGAGCAGCTGTACGCGGATGGCTTTAACCGGGACCGCTTCATGCCGGCCATCAAGGCCATTCAACAGCATATGCAGGTGATTGCGGTGGATGGCGGCGCCGATCATCGCTTGCAGCCAGGCACCGGCCGGCAACGGTACTGGGTCGCCGGTTGCGGTGAGCCGAGCGCGCTGAGTGAGGTCTTCAAGACGCTGACCGTTGGCGAGCCGTCGAGCAGTTCGCCGATCTCGGTCGGGCACCGTTCACTGGCGGTGGTGCAAGCCAGCCCGACCGTGCTGTGGTGCCGCTACACCGATCTCTGTGAACAACCGTTCGCGGCCATGGATTTCATGACCTTGTGCGACCAGTTCAAGGCTATTCTTTTGAGTGATGTGCCCAACCTCAGCGCACAACAGCGCGAGGGGCGGATCGCCCGCGGCACCGAAGACGGCGTCGAGCGCGTTGCTGCCGGTGACCGGCAGTTGCCGCAGCTGTCAGTGCACGACGACGGCGTGCGGCGATTCATTGCGCTGGTCGACGAATGTTACGACCGTAAAGTGCCACTGTACCTGGAAGCGCAGGTGCCGATGGAATCGCTCTACACAGAAGGGTATCTGGCATTCCCGTTCCGCCGCACCCTCAGCCGCCTGCAGGAAATGCAGCTGCAACGCTTCGCCGAGGCCTGACCCGAAGGAGTGCCACTGTGCATCAGCCTTTGTCCCACCATCTGCTGACCATGGCCTATCAGAATGCATGGGCCAACCACCGACTCGCCAAGGCATGGAGTCAGCTGAATGACGTCGAACTGCGCGCGCCGCGAGGCGGTTTTTTCCCGAGCCTGCGCGCCACCCTCAACCACATCCTCACCTGCGACTGGTTCTACGTGGATGCGTTGGAGCGGGAACTGCGCGGCGATGTTCCGCACCCTGACTGCCTGGTGTTTTTCCAGGACGACGAGCCATGCTCCAGCGCTGCAGACCTCCAGCGCGAGCAGTCCCACGTCGATCGGCGATTGCTCGCCTATTGCGAACAGATGCGTGACGCCGACCTCGGCAAACTCGTGACGATCGCCCGTGAAACGCCGCAGCACGAGAGTCGGTTGCGCCTGCTGTCGCACCTGTTCGAACATCAGATCCATCATCGCGGACAAGTGCACGGCATGCTCAGCAGCACCACGGTTGCACCGCCGCAACTCGACGAATTTTTCAGCGTAGGTGAAGCACATCTGCGCGCCGCGGATTTCGCCGAGCTGGGCTGGACCGAAGCGTTGATCTGGGGCTCGGGCGTGCAGCCGTTGCAGTGAGTGCATGACTCGCGCTAGGGTCGCTGGACCCTGCAGCGCGGATGGCGCGCTGAAACAACCGCGCTGTGATCGAGGATGGAAATGGAATCCGCAGAAATACGTGTACTTCAGGCCAGCTACACCAACGCGCTGCATGCCGAGGCGATCGGCCTGGTGCTCAATGCCTACGCTGAAGACCCGATGGGCGGTGGCCACTCGTTGCCCGCTGACGTCCTGGCTCAACTGCCGCAAGAACTCGCTAAACGTGCACACGCCTTCAGCGTCCTCGCGTTCGTCAACGGCGAGCCGGCGGGGCTGGTGAATTGCTTTGAAGGTTTTTCGACGTTCGTCTGTCGGCCACTGGTCAATGTTCACGATGTGCTGGCATGTTCGACCCGGCGCACGGGCGGATGCTGTTCTGGACCAAGCCGCTGTAAATTCAGGCTCTGAACAAAAGCCCTCGTTGCCTTAACGGTAACGGGGGCTTTTTATTGTTTGGAGTCTGGGCGCCTTCAGTTGCGCCCGGGCGCTTGTTTTTGAGGTTAGGGCTTTATTGCAACAGGCCGCTCCAACACCTTCACCGCATCATCAACCACAGCCTTGCTCATGGCCGTCAGGTAATGCGCAGCCCAGATGTGTCGGTCGGTATCGCGATTGAAGGCAGCGTCTCGGGTCAGCTCCCTGGCAGGCGAGTAGTCCCTCGTATATTTGACAACAAAAAAGGGCGACCCCACGGGACGCCCTTTTTACTTCACGGCTTATAACTCTCCGTCATTTGCGCAGTTTGATCGTCCGGAACCTTCAGTTCATCCGCTTGCTGACGCTGGTTCTCCTGCTGGCTCAACCGCAAACTCTCGTAGTAATAACGCATGCGTTCTGCGCCACCTTCGGCAAATGCATTCACCGAAACAAAAGTCATCAGCCCGGCCACAATCAAGGGTGTCGTTTTCATGGTCTGCCTCCCACCAAGGATGTCGGATGCTATTTCGTCCATGAAGCAATTCTGCGCGGGCAGTATCTGCCGATTCCGTTAATTGGGAATTAACTGCGCTCAGAGCCTCCAGTCCAGGCTGAGGGTCACCGTGCGCGGGGCGCCCCAATACACGCCGTTATAGAAACCGACATTGTCGTAGTACTTCTTGTCGAGCAGGTTGTCGACGTTCAGTGATGCCGACAGATGTTCGTCGAAGGCATAACGCGACATCAGTTTGACCACGGAATACGCCTCCTGCCGAATGTTCGTGCGTTGGGTGATGACGCCTCCATTCGCGGCCCGACCGACCGGGCGATTGGCTGCGCGGTAGATGTCGCTCTGCCAGTTGAGCGCGCCACCGACGGTCAGCGCCTGCCAGTCTCCCGTCAGACGATACGAAGTGGACAGGCGCAGCATGTTCAACGGCTGGTTGGTGTTGGTGCGCTTGTCCTCGCCATTTACCGAGTGGGTGTAGGTGTAACCGGCGGTCATGTTCCACCGCGGCATGACTTCGCCGGACACCTCGGCTTCGAAACCCTGAACCTTGTTGCCTTTGCCGCTGGATTTGTAGAACTCCTCATTGGTCACCGGGTCCGGCGGCACCGAGTCATCGAGTTCGGCGACGTTGTCCTGTTTGCTCCAGAACACCGCCGTCGCGAGGTTCAAGCGTTCGTCCAGCAAGCTGCCCTTGAGCCCCACTTCATAATTGCTGCCGACCACCGGCTCAAGGTATTGGCGATTGCTGTCGCGGTAGGTTTGCGGCTTGAAGATGTCGGTGTAGCTGACGTACGCGGTGTATTGCGGCGTCAAGTCGTAGAGCAGGCCGGCGTAGGGCGTCCACATGTCGTTGTGCTGCTGGGAGGTGGCGTCTACGCTGCGCAGCTGCAGGTTGTCATGGTAGGCGTTGGTCGTGCTCGAGGATTTCCAGCTGCCGTAACGACTGCCAAGCACGGCGTGCAGATCGTCGGTCAGGCTCAGCCGGGTTGCCAGATACCCGGCCTTTTGCCGGGTGCTGCTGCTGGAGCCTTGCAGATCGGTCACAGTGTCGTTGAACTTGGGAATCCCGCCCATGTATTTCCAGTCGGGGACATTGGCGTAGTCCGCAGCGATGTCACCGTCCACGGTGTAGGGATTGTCATCACTGCGCTCGGCCTCGCCATAGCCGAGCATCATTTCGTGCTCTCTGCCGAATAACGAGTACGGCCCGGACACATTGAAGTCATACGCCTTCATCTTCTGCTCGCCGATCATGTGGTTGACGTTGGCCACCATGCCGCTGCGATCGCCCTCGGGGAAGCCGTTGCCGCCGTAGTAAATCTTGCCGTCAGTGTCGCTCTTGCGATGGGTGTAGGCGGCCTTCAGGTGCCAGCCCTCGCCGAGGTTTTGATCCAGCGTGGCGAAGGCGGTTTTGTCCTTGAGCGGCCAGGAACTCCAGCGCGTGGCCATATTGGTGGAGCGCCCCAGTTTGGCTTTGCTGCCGTCGGCGTTCCAGTACGGCACGGTGCCCCACGACGTGCCCTGCACCTGTTTGTCCTGATAATCGTAACCCACGGCGAGCACCGTGTCGTCGGTCAGGTCCGCTTCGAGAATGCCGTAGCCGACCTCCCGTTGCAGTTGATAGTTGTCGAGATAAGAGTGGCTGTCGCGGTAGGCCAGCACGCCGCGCCCGCGCAGGCGTCCATCGAACGCCAGCGGACCGCCGACGTCCACGTAGCTGTAGTAATTGTCGTAGCTGCCACCGCTGACACCGCTCATGGCTTGCCATTGCGAGGTCGGGCGCTTGCGTACCATGTTGATGGTGGCCGAGGGATCGCCGGCACCGGTGGTCAGGCCGGTCGCGCCGCGTACCACTTCGATGCGGTCATAAATGATTGTGTCGGCGTCGGACTTCATGTAGCTGAACGTGTTGAGCATCCCGTCGATCTGGAAATTATTGATCGAGTAGCCGCGAGAGGAATAACTGACCCGATCGGAATCGTTGTGTTGCACAACGATTCCGGTGGTCTGGCTCATGGCTTCGGACAGCGTGCCGAGTTTGAAATCGTCCATCTGCTGGCGCGTTACGACTGAGACTGACTGCGGCGTTTCCTTGATCGACAGGTTCAGGCGGGTGGCGCTGTTCATGGCACCCGTGGTGTAGGACTGTGTGTTTTCAGTGCTGGCGCCCAGGTTTTGCGCGGTCACATTGGTGGCTGACAGTTCCAGAATGCTGGGCTCTGGCTGTTTGTCCGGGTCGGTTTCGGCGAACAATTCGGGGCTTAGCGCTGCACTGCACAGGCCAAGGGTAAAAGTCATGGAACGGGTGATGGGCGCGAACATCGCTGCCGACTCCTTGTCGTCGATGGAAAAATTTCCGTTGATTCAAGGACGAAGCTGGGCAGCGATAATTAGCGTTAAACGAGAATAATTGTTATCTGCAGGTCTGGCGCAAACCTTGTAGCAGTTGCCGAGCCTGCGAGGCTGCGTCCGAGTCGGGTCGCGATCGGACGCAGGCTGCGCCAGCTGCTACAAAGGGCATGCGGTTACTTGAGGACAATGCCCGCCGGGTCAGCTTTCACCTTCGGCTTGATCAGGCTGAAGTCGATCAGCGCTTTCTGCTGACGCTCGTAAGGATTGCCGATCAACAGCGGGCGCGGCTTGAAGCTGTCGCTGACCAGGCTCTTGCTGTGATCAAGCTCGTCAAAACTCAAACCGGCCATATCCGCCCAGGTGTGGATCAAGTGCGAGCTGCTGTAAGGCCGGCCAAGGTCTGCAGCGAAATCCCAATTGTGCTTCTCTCGCCATTTCGGCGATGCCCAGGCCATGAACGGAATCGTGTACATCGGCGCCGTCGGCTTGCTCTCGTTGCGGCCCAGCGTGCTGTGGCCGGGCGAGTCGAACACGTCTTCGCCATGGTCAGAGAGGTACAGCAGGAAGCCGTTCGGATCGGATTTGGCGTAGTCCTTGATCAGGCTCGAAACCACGAAATCGTTGTACAGCACCGCGTTGTCGTAGCTGTTGTAGGTTGGCAACTGATCATCGCGCACACCGTCGGGTACGCCGTTACGGTCTTTGAATTTGTCGAACGTTGACGGGTAACGGTACTGGTAGCTCATGTGCGTGCCGAGCAGATGCACGACGATCAACTTGCGTGGCGCGGCATCGGTCAGTGCCTTGTTGAACGGCGCAATCACGTCGCCATCGTACTGCGCGGCGTTCTGGTTACGGTTGTTGTTCAGGTACACCTGCTCGTCGGCCTGTTCGGAGAAGGTCGTGAGCATGGTGTTGCGCTTGGTCATGGTCTGCTGATTGGTGATCCAGAACGTCTTGTAACCCGCCTGTTTCATCATGCTGACCAGCGATGGAGTCGACAGGTACAGATCCGGGTTGTCTTCGTCGGCAAAGGTCAGGACCTGTTGCAACGCCTCGATGGTGTAGGGGCGGGGGGTGATGACGTTGTCGAAAACCGACAGCTGATCCTTGAGCTTGTCCAGTTCAGGCGTGGTTTGACGCGGGTAGCCGTACAGGCTCATGCGCTGACGGTTGGTCGATTCGCCGATCACCAGCACCAGGGTCTGGGGCTGATCGGCGCTGACATCCTTGAGGTTTTTCAGCGGAGCGATCTTGCTCGCGCTGTGCAGCATGTCCTGCATGCCGGCGAGGGTGTCGAGATAGCGGTGATACGCCACTGCCATCTGCCATGGCACGGCCGGTTCGATGCGGGTTTCGAACTTCTCGAAACCTTCGGCAAAGCTGCCCGTGCGCATCGTTTGCTTGATCAGAGGATAACCCACAACTGCGATCACGATGGCCGTCGCCGCCACCAGTGCGCGACCGCGCGGCATGTACACCGGGCGCAGTCGCGTCCACAGGAACCAGGCGAATGCGGTGTGGGCGAGGAATGCAGCGACCATCCACCAGGCAAAGTACTGGGTCATGTACTCGCCGGCTTCAGAGATGTTCGACTCGAACATGATGAAGATGACGCTTTGCGAAAATTCCTGCTGATAGATAAAGAAGTAACCCAGGCTCGCCATCGAGCAAGCCCACAGCACCACGCCGATGACCGCCGCCATCACGCGGGTCTGTTTCGGGAACAGCAACATCGGCGCGAGCCAGATGGCACTCATCACGAAGGCCTGACGGAACCCGCTGAAACCGGAGGTGCCCGTCAGTTGGATCAGCAGTTGGGTAATGCCCGAGAAGTACCAGAAGAACATGAACAGCCAGAGAAATCCGGCCCAATCGAAACCTTTCGCAGTCGTGTTGCTGCGTTCAAACGTCGCCATTCAGGGCTCCAGCAGATGATTCGAGGTGGCTGGCGCAGGCAGCGGCAGCGAATAGCGGACACGCAAAGTTCAGCGGGCGGCCACAATGAGGCAACTATGACCAGAATGGTGTGAAAAGTTCGTGAGCTACCCGGTTTCCCGGCTGTGGTATGGGAAGGGGCACCTGAAATGGGCGGCACTCAGGTTCAAGACAATATCAGCAAGAGCGTGGCGACCAGGCTTTTCTTCACGCGCCAGCCGCCCGGCGAACAGGGCAAATAACGGGCACAAAAAAACCAGGCTGACCTTCCAACGGGAGGGTCTGAGCCTGGTTTTCTGTCGGTTAGTTGTGCAGCGCTTTTTTTGTCGTGACTGGCAACCGATAGTCAGCAGGCTGGAACTGCTGCAAAAGCTCTTGCAGGTGAGCGACTTCGCGCATGAGCAATTCGCGCTCATCGCGCAGCTGACGCAGTTCGTCGCGACGAATGGTGACGTACAGAGTTTGTAGGGGACGTGCGGTCATCAAATTGTCCATGGATCACCTCGCAAGCTTGCATCAACTGTGTTCTGGCCGCTCTTCGAACGGGACATAAACACTATCGGCAGCAATTTTGATTTCTTTTGCGCCAGATGGGAACTTTTTTATTTTTAATGGTCGTTTTGTCTTCGGCACGATTCCCGGCGTTATCTACCACTATCGGGCACAATGCACGGAAACTTCGTCGCAAAGCTCTGGACTAACCCCCATTAGTCGCGTTGCGCTATAACCTTTGACACACTTTATTTGTAGTAGGGAGCATCAGTACATGCAACTCGGGATTATTGGACTGGGCCGCATGGGCGGCAATATTGCTCGGCGCCTGATGCTCAACGGTCACTCCACCGTTGTGTACGACCGCAATACCGCTTTCGTCGATAACCTCGCAGCCGAGGGCTCCAAAGGCGTTATCGACCTGCCGGCGCTGGTGGCCGGCCTGGCCAAGCCGCGCGCGGTGTGGGTCATGCTGCCAGCCGGCGCGCCGACCGAAGACACCATCGAAGTACTGAGCACGTTGCTGGAACCTGGCGACACTGTCATCGACGGCGGCAACACCTTTTATAAAGACGACATCCGCCGGGCGAAAAGCCTCTCGGAAAAAGGCCTGCATTACGTTGACGTCGGCACATCCGGGGGCGTCTGGGGCCTGGAACGCGGTTATTGCATGATGATCGGCGGCGAAGCCGAAGTGGTCAAACGCCTCGATCCGCTGTTTGCAAGCCTGGCGCCGGGCATGGGCGACATCCCGCGCACCAAGGACCGCAAGTCCGAAGATGACCGTGCCGAACGCGGCTACATCCACGCCGGTCCTGCAGGTTCGGGCCATTTCGTGAAAATGATCCACAACGGCATCGAATACGGAATGATGCAGGCCTTCGCTGAAGGCTTCGACATTCTCAAGACCAAGGCCAGTGAAAACCTGCCGGAAGACCAGCGCTTCGACCTCAACGTCGCCGATATCGCTGAAGTCTGGCGCCGTGGCAGCGTGGTGTCGTCCTGGCTGCTCGACTTGACGGCGGACGCTCTCGCCAGCGATCCGAAACTTGAGGGTTACTCGGGTTCGGTCGCGGACAGCGGCGAAGGTCGCTGGACCATCGAAGCGGCCATGGAGCAATCGGTGCCGGTACCGGTACTGTCGAACTCGCTGTTCTCGCGCTACCGTTCACGCGGACAGGGCACCTTCGGCGACAAGATTCTATCGGCGCAGCGCTTCGGCTTCGGCGGCCACGTGGAGACTTCGAAAAAATGACCCGGTTGATCCGCAATAAATCCAAGGCTGAACCCGCACCACCGACCACGCTGTTTCTGTTCGGTGCGCATGGTGATCTGGTCAAGCGTCTGCTGATGCCGGCGCTGTACAACCTGAGTCGCGACGGTTTGCTGGGGGATGGATTGCGGATCGTCGGCGTTGATCACAACGCCATCAGCGATGAAGCCTTTGCGCAAAAGCTCGAAGACTTCATCCGCACGGAAGTGGCAGCGAAGGTCGGCAAGGGCGACGAGATACTCGATCCGCATTTGTGGGCCAAGCTCGCCAGCGGCATCAGCTACGTCCAGGGCGATTTTCTGGACAACAGCACTTATCAAGCCCTGGCGGCAAAAATTGCCGCCAGCGGCACTGGCAATGCGGTGTTCTACCTGGCCACCGCGCCGCGTTTCTTCAGTGAAGTGGTGCGGCGGCTTGGCGCTGCCGACCTGCTGAAGGAAACCCCCGACGCCTTCAGAAGGGTGGTAATTGAAAAGCCGTTTGGCTCCGATCTGCCGACTGCAGAGGCCTTGAACGCCTGCCTGCTCAGTGTCATGTCGGAAAACCAGATCTACCGTATCGATCACTACCTGGGCAAGGAGACGGTGCAGAACATTTTGATCAGCCGGTTCTCCAATAGCCTGTTCGAAGCGTTCTGGAACAACCATTACATTGACCACGTGCAGATCACTGCCGCCGAAACCGTTGGCGTGGAAACCCGTGGCAGTTTTTACGAACACACCGGTGCCTTGCGCGACATGGTGCCCAATCACCTGTTCCAGCTGCTGGCGATGGTGGCCATGGAACCGCCGGCCGCATTCGGTGCAGACGCGGTGCGCGGCGAGAAAGCCAAGGTGGTCGGGGCGATTCGCCCGTGGACTACCGAAGAGGCGCGCGCCAATTCGGTCCGCGGCCAGTACAGTGCTGGCAAAGTTGATGGCAAACCGTTGCCCGGTTACCGCCAGGAAAACAACGTAGCGGCCGCCAGTACTACCGAAACCTACGTAGCGCTCAAGGTCATGATCGACAACTGGCGCTGGGTCGGCGTGCCGTTCTACCTGCGCACCGGCAAGCGCATGAGCGTGCGCGACACGGAAATCGTCATCTGCTTCAAGCCGGCCCCGTACGCGCAGTTCCGCGACACCGAGGTCGATGAGTTGCAACCGACTTATCTGCGCATCCAGATCCAGCCCAACGAGGGCATGTGGTTCGACCTGTTGGCCAAACGGCCGGGCCCGGCGTTGAAAATGGCCAACATCGAGCTCGGTTTTGCCTACAAGGATTTCTTCGAGATGCAGCCGTCCACGGGCTACGAAACGCTGATCTACGATTGCCTGACCGGCGACCAGACGCTGTTCCAGCGCGCCGACAACATCGAGAACGGCTGGCGCGCCGTCCAGCCGGTTCTGGAGGCCTGGCAGCAGGACGCGAGCGTCGAGCTTTATGCGGCGGGTGATGACGGACCGGCTGCGGCTGAAGACTTACTGACTCGCGATGGCCGCGTCTGGCACGGCCTTGGATGAGTGAGCCGACGCAACAACCCATCCGTTTTCTGCTGAGTGACATGGACGGCACCTTGCTGCTGCCTGATCACAGCCTCAGTCAGCGCACCATTGACGCCGTGCGCTCCCTGCGCAAGGCGGGCGTGCTGTTCAGCCTGGCGACGGGCCGGCCGCCGAAAGCCATGCTGCAACAGATCGAAGCGCTCGGCGTGGACCTGCCGACAGCGGCGTTCAACGGCGGCACGATCGTCAATCCGGACGGTACGTTGCTGGTCGCGCATTACCTACCGGCGA
>JALYPE010000409.1 GCA_030856525.1 Pseudomonadota bacterium
CTCCCACAGGGGGAATGCGATCAACTGTGGGAGCGTGGCTTGCCCGCGATGGCGTCCTGAGGATCGATACAGAACCACCGGTTATCACTCCGGCAATTCATACGCATAAATCTTGTCCGCCGCCATCTGATACCCGGCATCCGCCAGTTCGCTGGTCGACGGCTTGACCTGCATCGCGCCTTCAATCCAGTACGGTTGATACAGCTCGTCAAGCTTCACCCCGACCTCGCTTTTCACGTGCACGATCTGATTGGACGGCGGTGGCGGCACGTGGATGCAGGCGCCGAAATACGGCACCAGCAGGAACTCTGTAGTGCGACCTTCTTCGCTCACTTCCAGCGGCACGATGTAGCCCGGCAGACGAATATTCTGGCCGTCCAGGGTTTTTACCACCGGTGCATTTGGCAGGTCCTGTTTGGCGGCGGGCGCGGCTTCGGCGGCCAGTGCGTCGCTCATTTTCGACATGTCGTGCAGCGGCGTCATGTTCGGCGCTTCCGGCATGGCGTCGGGCGGGATCATTTCCGACCAGGTCAGCTCTTTCGGCTCGGCCGCCCACAGGGGCAGGGCGACCAGCATCAACAGCGCAAGTACAGCGCGGGGCATCATTAACGTCCTCATAGTCGGATCGAAAGGCCATCGGCCAAGGATTGGCGGTACGCGCGCCACGCCGGCACGCTGCCCATCAGCAGCGCGGCGACAAGGATGCCACCGAGCAGCGTCCATTCATATTCGCTTGGCCAGGCCAGCGGCAGATACAGGCCGTAATTGGCCTGCACGTAACCCTGCGCGAGGGCGATACCGACGTAAAGCAGGGCAACGCCTGCGATCACACCGGACAGCGCCAACGCAAATGCCTCAAGCACCAGCAACGTTGCGATATGCCATGGCCGCGCGCCGACCGAACGCAGAATCGCCATCTCGCGCCGTCGTTCGTTGAGGCTGGTGAGAATCGCCGTCAACATGCCGATCAACCCGGTCAGCACGACGAACAGCGAGACCACGAACAGCGCTTTTTCGGCCGTGCTCATCAGACTCCACAATTCCTGCAACGCCACGCCAGGCAGAATCGCCAGCATCGGTTCGCCACGAAATTCATTGATCTCGCGTTGCAGTGCGAAGGTCGAAATCTTGCTGTTGAGGCCGAGCATGAACGCGGTAATCGCCTGCGGCGTCAGGTCCATGTTGCGCGCCTGATCGGCGCTGATTCGTCCAGTGCCGCGCGCGGGCACACCGTTATGCCAGTCGACGTGAATCGCTTCCATGCCGCCGAGGCTGATGTGCAGCGTGCGGTCCACCGGGGTGCCGGTGCGCTTGAGAATGCCGACAACGGTGAATGGTTTGTCGTCGTGCTTGACCAGGCTGATCACCGCCACGCCATGGGCCAGCACCAGTTTGTCACCGAGTTTGTAGTGCAGCGCATCGGCGACTTCGGCGCCGAGCACCACTTCGAACGGGTCGCTGGCGAAGGCGCGACCGTCGGCCAGGGCCAGGTGTTGTTGCCGACCGTACTGGTAATGCTCGAAATAAGCTTCAGTGGTGCCCATCACCCGGTAGCCGCGATGGGAATCGCCGAGGGACATCGGGATCGCCCACTTCACTTTCGGGTTGTTGGCGAAGTGCTCGAAGCTGTCCCAGCGGATGTTGTTGGTGGCGTTGCCGATGCGGAACACCGAGTACAGCAGCAGGTTGACCGAGCCGGAACGCGCGCCGACGATCAGGTCGGTGCCGCTGATCGTGCTGGCAAAACTGGCTTTGGCCTCGGTGCGCACACGCTCCACTGCCAGCAGCAGACAGACCGACAGGGCGATGGCGAAGGCTGTGAGGATCGCGGTGAAGCGGCGGTTAGCCAGGCTGGCCATGGCTAGACGAAACAAATACATCTCAGACCTCGGACGGGGTGGCGGCGCGATTGAGCTCGGCCAGCGAAAGGTTGCGATCGAACAGCGGCGCCAGGCTCTGGTCATGGCTGACGAACAACAGGCTCGAACCCGCCTCGCGGCATTCGGCGAACAGCAGGCGAATAAAGTTTTCGCGGGCGTCGTAGTCGAGTGCCGATGTTGGTTCGTCGGCGATCACCAGCTCCGGCTGACCGATCAACGCACGCGCG
The DNA here is from genome assembly GCA_030856525.1 of Pseudomonadota bacterium. Taxonomy (GTDB): domain Bacteria; phylum Pseudomonadota; class Gammaproteobacteria; order Pseudomonadales; family Pseudomonadaceae; genus Aquipseudomonas. Next base: position 2,108 of record JALYPE010000409.1, read on the forward strand.
GCGGCGACTCGTTGCTGCTGGCCGATGGACAGCGAGTCGGCGCGGCGGCCGAGCAGGTTTTGATCTTTCAGACCGAGGTGGGCGAGCAGGGTGGCGGCGGCCTGATCGACACTGCCGTGACGCTGGATCGCCCGCTCGGCGCGCAGTCTGGAAAAGTGGCAAGGCAATTCGACGTTCTCGCGCACCGAGAGAAACGGCAGCAGGTTGAATTGCTGGAAAATGTAGCCGGTGTGATCGACGCGAAATCGATCGCGCGCCCCGGCATTGAGTTCGGTCAGTTCCTGGCCGAGCAAGCGAATGCTGCCGCGATCGGGCTTCTGCACGCCGCCGAGCAAACCGAGCAGGGTGGTCTTGCCACTGCCGCTGGGGCCTTTGAGGAACAGGGTCTCGCCGGGCTCAAGGCGAAACGCCGGGATGTCCAGCAGTGGCGGGTGACCGGGCCAGCTGAAGCTCAGGTCGGACAGTTCGATGAGTGCTTGGGTCATGTGAAACCGTTCAGGTTAGTAG
>JALYPE010000411.1 GCA_030856525.1 Pseudomonadota bacterium
CAAGCCCACGAACAGAAGGAAGGTGGAATAAACCCCGGCGGCGCCCAGCACGATGATGGCCAGCCAGCGACTGGGGTACAGCCCTGCGATGCCAGCCAGGAAAAAGGGCGTCGCGGTGTAGGCGGCAAAACCGATGCACTGGTTGAGGGTAGGGCGCGAGTCAAAGGCGCGAGACATCCAGCGAATGAACATACCCATCAGCACCACGCCGATGATGATGGTCAGGTAGAGCATGATGCACAGCTGCAGAGCGCTGCTGGTGCTCAATTTAACGGTCTCGTTTTCCGCCAGGCTCCATCCGACATAAGTGGTGCCGACGAACAGGCACACCGCTGGAATCAGGGCAAGTAACAGCAAATGGGCGATGTAATGGCGCGGGTGCGCTTCCTCTTCCTTGCGGATATCCGTCCACGCGAAGTTCGGTTGGGTGAACAGCTTGACGATTGGTGCGGACATGACGACCTCCTGATCTGGATCGGCCTGTGACAGAAGCCGCTTAAGGTATTGAGGTCTGAATTTCCTTCGGGGTTCATTTTTTCATTGTCGTCATGAGCGGAGTGGTTGGCCGTTGTGTGGTCAGGCGGCGCGAGTGGTTTTTTGGAGCTCGCTGCGAGTGTGGCGAGTCTTCATCGGCGGGCGTTGGCGGGGGAGCGGGAGTAGAGTCTTGCGCAGGGCAGACATTTCACGTTGTTCTGGAAATAAGACGCGACTGCTGGGCAGCCGGACGCAGCCTTCGGCAGCTGCTACAGGAACCGTGAACCATGCAAAGCCTGTAGCAGCTGGCGCAGCCTGCGTCCGGCTGCGCAGCAGTCGTAAAATCTGAAGGCGGACACAGCGGTCGCAGAACCTAAAGCATCGGCTTACCGCCGGTGATCCCATACCGCTGACCGGTGATGTAACTCGCCTCATCCGACGCCAGCAATACGTAAATCGGCGCCACCTCGACCGGTTGGCCCGGACGACCCAATGGTGTCTCTGCGCCAAAGTTTTGCACTTCTTCGTCCGGCATTGTCGAGACGATCAGCGGCGTCCAGATCGGCCCCGGGGCCACGCAGTTCACCCTGATATTCTTCGGACCCAAAATCTGCGCCAGCCCACCGGTGAAGTTGGCGATCGCGCCTTTGGTGGTGGCATACGCGAGGAGGGTGGGTTTGGGCATGTCGGAATTGATTGAACTGGTGTTGATGATCGAGCTGCCCGGTGGCATGTGCTTCAGCGCGGCCTGACAAATGCGGAAGATGGCCGTGATATTCACGTCGAACGTCATCACCCATTCCTCATCGGGGATGTCTTCGAAGTTTTCATGAGTCATCTGGAAAGCGGCGTTGTTGACCAGAACATCGATGCGGCCAAAGCGCTCAACGGTTTTATCGACCAGTGCCTGGCACTGCTCTTTTTTTGCCAGGTCACCCGGCAGCAACAGGCACTGACGCCCGGCTTGTTCGACCCAACGTGCGGTTTCCTGGGCGTCTTCGTGTTCGTTGAGGTAGGCGACCACGACATCGGCGCCTTCACGGGCAAATGCAATGGCGACAGCACGACCGATTCCGCTGTCGGCCCCGGTAATCAGGGCAATTTTGCCTTCCAGCCGGCCCGAACCTTTGTAACTTTGTTCGCCGCAATCCGGGTACGGGTCCATTTTTTTCTGGGAACCGGGGACGGGCTGAGCTTGTTTCGGGAACGGTGGCTTTGGGTAGTCGATCATCGGAATTCTCCTGTTCAAGGTAAACGAGCCAAAGGGTTGACCCCTTGCTTTTGCCTTGAGTTCGGATGGATTTCCGGCAGCTGCGAAAATCTCCAATACCACAAAAACCCGTAGGAGCTGGCTTGCCAGCGATGACGTCGTCACATCCAAGATCGTTGTGGCCTGCACGGCCGCTATCGCGAGCAAGCTTGCTCCTACAGCAGCGGGTTGGTGGTGAATCCCGAACTCCAGGACGCACAAAAACCTGTAGGAGCTGGCTTGCCAGCGATGACGTCGTCACATCCAACTTCGTTGTGGCCTGCACGGCCGCTATCGCGAGCAAGCTTGCTCCTACAGCAGCGGGTTGGTGGTGAATCCCGAACTCAAGGACGCCACAAAAACCTGTAGGAGCTGGCTTGCCAGCGATGACGTCGTCACATCCAACTTCGTTGTTGCCTGCACGGCCGTTATCGCGAGCAAGCTTGCTCCTTGTATGTTGGCCAAACACCCAATGAGAGCAACTAAACTCATCGGTGTTGTTCACAATGATGTGTTTCTGGGGGAGGCCGATTGCTGCTTAAGGCAGGATTTGCTCTGACCTTGTCTGTAGAGAGGCTCCCCCGCCTCATTGCCCACCACGAAGAGTATCGAGAAGCCGACAAGTCGGACTTCGC
>JALYPE010000418.1 GCA_030856525.1 Pseudomonadota bacterium
CACCTGAAGTGAATGGCTTTACAACTGCTTCGCTGCCAGACGCAGCCTCGCAGGCTCGACAGCTGCTACAGAGATCCCCATTGATCAATAGAGGAATTTTTCAGCCATGAACTACACAAATCCAACCAGACTCCAGGCCGCTATCCTCGACTGGGCCGGCACCGTGGTCGATTTCGGTTCTTTCGCCCCGACGCAGATTTTCGTCGAAGCGTTCGCCGAATTCGATGTCCAGGTCTCCATCGAAGAAGCCCGCGGGCCGATGGGCATGGGCAAGTGGGATCACATCCGCACGCTGTGCGACCAGCCACAAGTTGCCGAACGCTATCGCAAGGCCTTCGGCCGCACGCCGACCGACGATGACGTGACCGCCATTTATCAGCGCTTCATGCCGTTGCAAATCGAGAAAATTGCCGAGCATTCGGCACTGATCCCGGGTGCACTGGACGCCATCGCCAACCTGCGTCAACAAGGCATCAAGATTGGCTCCTGCTCCGGCTACCCGAAACAGGTGATGGATAAAGTGGTGGAACTGGCCGCCACCAACGGCTACGTCGCCGATCACGTGGTCGCCACCGACGAAGTCCCCAATGGCCGCCCATGGCCGGCTCAGGCGCTGGCCAATGTGATTGCCTTGGGCATCGACGATGTCGCGGCTTGCGTGAAAATCGACGACACCGTGCCTGGCATTCTCGAAGGTCGACGCGCCGGCATGTGGACCGTGGCGCTGATCTGCTCGGGCAACGCGCTCGGCCTGGATTACGAAAGGTATCGCGCGCTTGGCAGCGACGAACTGGCCAGCGAGCGCAAACGCATCCACGCATTGTTCGAAGGTTCGCGTCCGCACTACATGATCGACACCATCACCGATCTGCCGGAAGTGATTGCCGACATCAATCAGCGACTGGCAAAAGGCGAAATGCCGCAAAGCAGCTGATCAACCGCCCGCTCGTGGTCAATGCGCAGCCCCCTGTGGCGAGAGGGCTTGCCCCCGTTGGACTGCGCAGCAGTCCCAAAGTCGATGAACCGAGTGCCTCACTCGGCAAGTCCCAGAGTTTGACAAAGCGCAATACGCCTTTCAGGTCCGAGCGGTGAACCCCCGACGCCCCTGCAATCCACCGGTGTGAACGAAGATCAGACGCGTACCTGTTGCGAACTTCCCGGCTTCGACCTGCTGCCTGAGCGCCAGCAGCGCTTTGCCGGTGTACAACGGCTCAAGCGCGATGCCACTGGCCCGTTCAGCCTGCTCGATGAACTCGAGCAACAGCGGCTCGACTTTGGCAAAACCACCACGGCTGGCCTCCAGCAACTCATAAGCCGGTGCGTGCACACCCGCTTCCTGCACAATGGCATCGACACACTGCGCCACGCCGTGATCATCCGGCACAGCCAGCGCCCCGTAAACCGGATGAGCCCCCGCCTCCGCCAGTACCAATCCCGCCAGTGTCGTGCCGGTCCCGCAGGCCAGCCACCAGCCGTCGTACCCGTTCCAGCCAAGATGCTTCAGCTGCTCGCCAACCATCGCCTTCAATTGCATGCAACCGCGCGCGCCGGGCACTCCACCGCCACCTTCGGGCACGGGATGCAGTTGGGGGTATTGCGCCAGCCACGGCGTCCAGAAACCTGCTTCATGACGCGCGCGATAGCCGCCGTAACCCAACCAGTGCAGCTGCATCCCGAACGCCTGCAAGTCCTGCACGGTGGGCGTCGCCTGTGCATGCCCGCGCAGCAGACCCACGGTGGTAAACCCGAAGCGTTTGCCCGCTGCGGCCAGTGCATGAAGGTGATTGGAATGGGCGCCGCCCAGGCTGATGATGCCTTGGGCTCCGGCCAGATCAGCGGCTTTGAGGTGTTCGATGAGTTTGAACCATTTGTTGCCGCTGATCAGCGGATCAATCTGGTCCAGGCGCAGAATGGCCACCTCGATGCCTGATCGAGTCAGCCAATCGAGATGAAGCTCTTGGAGAGGGGCTTTGGGTAGCCAGCCGGGGGAGAAAAGCATCAGCTCTGCGCATTCTGCAAAGGGCGAATTCTAACAGCCCGCACATCCTTGTAGCAGCTGGCGCAGCCTGCGTCCGGTTCGAGCCGGACGCAGCTGTCGCAAATCACTTACCGGGCGCAGGCCGACGCAGGCTGCGCCAGCTGCTACAAAGGTTTTCGTGATCTCAGAGTTCTGCAGCCAACCGCGAGCCCTGGTTGATCGCGCGCTTCGCATCCAGCTCCGCCGCGACATCCGCGCCGCCGATCAGATGCACGTTCTGCCCCGCCGCGACCAGCCCGTCATGCAGCTCGCGCAGCGGATCCTGACCGGCGCAGATCACAATGTTGTCCACCGGCAGCACTTGAGGCTCGCCGGTTTCGCCAATGCGGATGTGAAGGCCTTCATCATCGATCTTCAGGTATTCGACGCTGTTGAGCATCTGCACTTGCTTGTTCTTCAGTCCGGTGCGGTGAATCCAGCCGGTGGTTTTGCCCAGGCCGTCACCGACCTTGGATTTCTTGCGCTGCAACAGGAACACTTCCCGCGCCGGCGCATGCGGCTCGGCCTTGATCCCGGCGACACCGCCACGGGCTTCAAGGTGCGTATCGATGCCCCATTCCTTCCAGAACGCTGCCCGATCGAGACTGGTGGCCAACCCCTGATGCACAAGAAACTCTGACACATCGAAACCGATACCGCCGGCACCGATCACAGCGACCCGTTTGCCCACCGGCTTACGCTCGAGGATCACGTCGAGATAGCTCAGCACCTTGGCATGTTCAACGCCCGGAATTGCCGGAGTCCTCGGCGCGATGCCAGTGGCCAGAATGATTT
>JALYPE010000423.1 GCA_030856525.1 Pseudomonadota bacterium
CGCGAAAGTGGCGTTTCAGTCGGCATCGATGTTGAATGTGAGTCAGCTTTCGCGAGCAAGCCCGCTCCCACATTTGAACCGTGGCGTTAATCAAATCGGATTCGGGCAATCGATGAAGATGTGCTCGACGGCAAAACGCCGCGCCAGGTAATCGCCCAACGCCTGCACGCCGTAGCGCTCGGTAGCGTGGTGACCGGCAGCGATGAAACTGATGTCGTTCTCCTGCGCGCTGTGGAACGTCTGCTCGGAGGCTTCGCCGCTGAGGTACAGATCGACCCCGGCCAGCACCGCCTGATCGATATAACCCTGACCGCCGCCGGTGCACCAGCCGACGCGGCGGATCATTGCGCTGCCTTCAATCAGCAAAGGCTCGCGGCCCATGACTTCCTGAACACGCCGGGCGAAATCCCGCGGCGTCATCGGTTCGCTCAATGAGCCAACCAGCCCCACCACTTTTAGATTATCCGGATCGAGAGGGCCTTCGACCGTAATGTCGAGCTGACGCGCCAGTTGCACGTTGTTGCCGACATCAGGATGCAGATCCAGCGGCAGGTGATAGGACAGCAGACTGATGTCGTGCTTGAGCAACGTTTTCAAGCGCCGCTGCTTCATGCCGGTGATGCACGGGTTCTCGCCTTTCCAGAAATAACCGTGATGCACCAGCACCAGATCGGCTTGCGCCTCGACGGCGGCATCGAGTAACGCCTGGCTCGCCGTCACGCCGCTGACGATTCGCATGACTTGCGGCCGGCCTTCGACCTGCAAGCCATTGGGGCAGTAATCGGCAATCTTTGCACTGTTCAGGTAACGGTCGGCTTCTTCGACCAGGGTGCTCAGAGCGACGGCCATAAAAGACTCCTAAATATCCCGTTCAGAGGCGCGCGCGGCCTCGTATAATGCGCGACATTATGGGCGGTCTCATTCCGCCTGCAACCTTCCAGGACGTGCTTAATGCTCAAGGCGCTACGTTTTTCCGGCTGGCCGCTGTTGGCCGGCGTGCTTATCGCTCTGTTGATTATCCAGCGTTTCCCGGAGTGGGTCGGGCTTCCAAGCCTCGACGTCAACCTTCAGCAAGCGCCGCAAACCACCACAATGCAACAAGGGCCAGTGTCCTACGCCGACGCAGTGACCACGGCTGCGCCGTCGGTGGTCAATCTGTACACCACCAAAGTGATCAACAAACCGAACCATCCGCTGTTCGAGGATCCGCAGTTCCGTCGTTTCTTCGGCGATAACTCGCCCAAGCAGAAGCGCATGGAATCGAGCCTCGGCTCCGGCGTGATCATGAGCCCCGAAGGTTATTTGCTGACCAACAACCACGTCACCAGCGGCGCCGATCAAATCGTTGTTGCCCTCAAAGACGGCCGTGAAACCCTTGCCCGGGTGATCGGCAGCGACCCGGAAACCGACCTCGCCGTATTGAAGATCGATCTGAAAAACCTGCCGTCGATCACCGTTGGCCGTTCGGACAACATACGTATTGGCGATGTCGCCCTGGCCATCGGTAACCCGTTCGGCGTCGGCCAGACCGTGACCATGGGCATCATCAGTGCCACTGGCCGTAATCAATTGGGCTTGAACAACTACGAAGACTTCATCCAGACCGACGCCGCGATCAACCCCGGCAACTCCGGCGGCGCGCTGGTGGATGCCCATGGCAACCTGACCGGTATCAACACGGCGATCTTCTCCAAGTCCGGCGGTTCGCAGGGCATCGGCTTTGCGATCCCGGTAAAACTGGCGATGGAAGTGATGAAGTCGATCATCGAACACGGCCAGGTGATTCGCGGCTGGCTGGGCATTGAAGTGCAACCGTTGACTCAGGAACTGGCCGAATCGTTTGGTTTGTCGGGTCGCCCAGGCATCGTCGTCGCGGGCATTTTCCGTGATGGCCCGGCGCAGAAGGCCGGCCTGCAGTTGGGTGATGTGATTCTCGCGATTGATGGCGAACCGGCCGGCGACGGTCGTCGTTCGATGAACCAGGTGGCGCGGATCAAACCTACCGACAAGGTCACCATCCAGGTGATGCGTAACGGCAAGGAAATCAAGCTCACGGCCGAAATCGGCCTGCGTCCGCCTCCGGCACCGGCGCCAGTGAAGGAAAAATCGGAAGAGTAAACACCGCGTACTAATACAAGACATTCTCATCGGTCATGTTATATTGTTTCAATATCACTATTGGAACAACATAACATGTCGTCTCGAAAAAGGGCTTCTCTCGCGGCCCTGGCCCTCGGCCTGCTGGCAGATCCGGTCTTCGCCGAAGAATCCGCGCCCCTCGAGCTGGACGCCATCAGCGTCACGTCCGACTACGAATCGCCCACCGGCCCCGTCAATGGTTACCGCGCGACGCGATCCTCCAGCGCCACCAAAACCGACACAGCCATCCGCGATATCCCGCAATCGATCAGCGTAATCCCCGCCAGTGTGCTCAAGGATCTGGGCAGTACCAGCGTCGAGCGCGCACTGGAATTTGCCGGTGGCGTGTCGAAGCAGAACAACTTCGGCGGGCTGACCCTGTACGAATACAGCGTGCGCGGCTTCACCACCTCCGAGTTCTACAAGGACGGTTTCAGCGCCAATCGCGGCTACCCGACCACACCGGACGCCGCCAACATCGAGCGCATCGAAGTTCTCAAAGGCCCCGCCGCCAGTCTGTACGGCCGTGGCGATCCTGGCGGCACGGTAAACATCGTCAGCAAAAAACCGCAGCCCGATGCATTCACGACGCTGCAAACCAGCGCCGGCAGCTGGGATCGCTACCGCACCGCGCTGGACGTCAACACGCCGCTGGACGAGGACGGCAACGTGCTGTCCCGCGTCAACCTGGCTGTTGAGGACAACCACAGCTTTCGCGATCACGTCGACAGTCAGCGGGTATTCGTCGCGCCGGCCTTCAGCTGGCAACTGAACCCGGACACCAGCCTGCTGGTGGAAAGCGAGTTCGTGCGCCATAGCTCGACATTTGATCGCGGCATCGTTGCGCCGAACAACACATGGAGCGGTGTCTCGCGTTCAACGTTTCTCGGCGAGCCCAATGACGGAGACATCGATAACCACAACAACATGTTGCAGGCGACGCTGGAACATCACCTCAACGACGCCTGGAAACTGCGTCTGGCCAGCCATTACAAAGAAGGCAAACTCTGGGGTTTCGCCTCCGAAGCGCGCCCGTTGAATGCCGACGGCCACACCGTCAACCGCCGCTACCGCGAGCGTGACAGCGATTGGCACGACAGCATCACTCAACTTGAATTGCGCGGTCTGTTCGACCTTGGCAGCTGGCAGCACGAACTGTTGATCGGCACGGAATACGAGAACTATCGCAAGAACGAGCGGGTTACGACCATTGCCGGCAGCACCTACCCGATCGACATCTACCGACCGGTCTACGGCCAGCCGAAACCGAACGGCATGCGCTCGGGCAGCGATTTTTTCGAGCACGTGGAAAGTCAGGCGCTGAACCTGCAGGACCAGATCGTCTTCACCGACAAACTGCGCGGCATGGTCGGTGCGCGCTTCGAACATTTCGAGCAAAGCATCGACGACCACACCCGTGGCGCCACCACTCGGCAAACGCACGACGCGATGACGCAACGGGTCGGTTTGCTCTATCAACTGACGCCGCAAGTGGGCGTATTTGCCAACGCGTCCACCTCGTTCAAACCCAATAACGGGCTCGATGTCTCTGGCAAGTCCTTCAACCCGGAAGAAGGTGTGGGTTATGAAGTCGGGATCAAGAGCGAGCTGTTCGACGAGCGCTTGAGCAGCACCCTCGCCGCCTTTCATATTGAAAAGGAAAACGTGCTGGCGCTCGACCCTGGCACCGACACCAGCCGCGCAATGGGCAAGGCGCGCAGTCAGGGTTTTGACCTGCAAGTCACTGGGCAGTTGACTGATGCGGTGCGAGTGATCGGCGCGTTCGCCTACATCGACGCAGAAGTCACCGAGGGCGACAAGGTTATTCCAGCCGGCAGCCGGATTCTCGGCGTGGCCAAACGAAGCGGCAGCGTGCTCGGGGTTTACGAATTCCTGGACGGCCACTTGCGCGGCTCGGATCTCGGCGCGGCATTCACTTATGTCGGTGATCGCTCCGGTGAATCGGGCGGCGAATTCGAGCTGCCGGCTTATCACACCGTCGACCTGCTCGCGCATTACAAGGCCAGCGACAACGTCACCGTGGGCCTCAATCTGAACAATCTTTTTGACGAGAAATACTTCGAACGCGCTTACAGCAACTACTGGGTCAACCCCGGCGAGCCGCGCAATTTCACCGTCAGCCTGACACTCAATCTGTAAAAGGACGTCACCATGCAACGACTCAAACCTTTGGCACTTATTGGCCTGCTGATCGCTACCCAGGCGTCCGCACATGGACTGTGGACCGAACAACGCCGCGGCAACGTTGAAGTGATCTACGGCCACGGCGCAGAAGATAACGCGTTCAAACCGATGAAAGTCAGCGGTGCCTGGGCGTATGACAGCGCCGGTCGAATGATTCCGGTGACCGTGCAACGGCTGGTGGATCATGCCCGGCTGCAGCCTTTGAAATCGCCCGCCGTGATGGCGGTGGCGCTGGATAACGGCATGTGGTCGCAGACGGCCGACAAGAAATGGATCAATGAAGGACGCAGCAAAGTGCCGGGTGCGATTGAGTCGACTCAGACCTTCAAATACAGTCTGGCGATTTACCAACCGGGGGCGAAGTTGCCAAAGCTCGATCAGATAAAACTGCTGATTCTGCCGGAGGTTGATCCGCTGACAGTTGGGCCGGGCAAGCCGTTGCCGGTTCGGGTTTTACTGGATGGGAAACCGGCGGTGGGCGTGAAGTTGTTCGGCGATTACCGCAGTGCGCCGGACACGGTCAGCAGCGAGACTGATGCGGACGGTCGGGCGCAGGTGCTGGTGCGAAATGAAGGACTGAATGTGATTGCGGCGCAGGTTGAGGTGCCGGTGAAGGACAGCGCAGATGTGAACAGCCGGGGGCTTTTCACGTCGCTGACCTTCTTGGGCGAACCGCATCACGAATAAATCAGCACAACCCTGACCCTGTGGGAGTGAGCCTGCTCGCGATGGCAACACCGCGGTGTATCAGGTGCACCGCGTTAGGGTTCTTCGCGAGCAAGCCCGCTCCCACACTGGATCTGCTGTGCAATAGGAATCCAGTGTGGGAG
>JALYPE010000428.1 GCA_030856525.1 Pseudomonadota bacterium
CTCCCACACTGGATCTCCAGTGGACACAAAATTTGGTTTCAACTCGATCAAATGTGGGAGCGGGCTTGCTCGCGAAGGCGGTCGACCAGACGCCGGAGTCCTCAGTGGCTTATCATTAGCCCCCTAACGACGCTCACCCAAGGTGATCCCCGGCATGCTGGCTATTTTCCTCGAAACCCTGAACATCACCGCGCCGGTGTTTGCCATGCTGTTTCTGGGTGTGCTGCTCAAGCGCATCAACTGGATCAACGACAACTTCATCCACACCGCCTCGTCCCTGGTGTTCAACGTCACCATGCCGGCGTTGCTGTTCCTGGGCATTCTGCATGCCGACCTGCACGCTGCGCTGCAACCGTCGCTGCTGATTTATTTCTCGCTCGCCACGCTGGTGTCATTCGCCATTGCCTGGGGCTGGGCGATCTGGAAGTGCCCACGCGAGGACCGCGGGATTTACACCCAAGGCGCCTTTCGCGGTAATAACGGTGTCATCGGGCTGGCGCTGGCAGCGAGCATGTACGGCGATTACGGCATCTCCCTCGGCGCGATTCTCGCCGCGTTGGTCATCCTCTTTTACAACACGCTATCGACCATCGTCCTCGCGGTTTACAGCCCGGTGATCAAATCGGACCCGTGGAGCATTTTCAAAAGCGTGATGATCAATCCGCTGATCATCAGCGTCCTGGCGGCGGCGCCGTTTGCTTATTACAAGATTGGTTTGCCGGGTTGGCTGGAGACGTCTGGCCAATACCTGGCGCAGACCACGCTGCCATTGGCACTGATCTGCATCGGCGGCACGCTGTCGCTGGCGGCGATGCGCAAAAGCGGCTCGATGGCGCTCAGTTCAAGCCTGGTGAAGATGATCGGTTTGCCAGTGCTGGCGACGCTGGGCGCGTGGCTTTGGGGGTTTCGCGGGGCGGAGCTGGGCATTCTGTTTCTGTACTTCGGCAGCCCGACAGCGGCTGCGAGTTTTGTCATGGCCCGGGCAGCGAATGGCAATCAAGAGCTGGCGGCGGCGATTATCGTGATCACCACGCTGATGGCGGCGATCACGACCAATGTCGGGATCTTTTTGTTGCAGTGGGGTGGGTGGATTTAGCTTCAGGATTTGCGGAGGCTTGTAGGGCCCCTTCGCGAGCAAGCCCGCTCCCACATTGAATTGAGTCTTACAAAAATGCTGTGTCCGCAGAAGATTCAATGTGGGAGCGGGCTTGCTTGCGATGAGGGCCGAACAGTCACTACATACCGTGCGGATTATTCCGGCTTCTGATAACTCTCAATCACTTCCTGCGCCGCGCGAAACGCATCAATCGCCGCCGGCGCACCGGCATACACCGCGCAATGCAGCAGCGTTTCGCGGATCTCTTCAACCGTGCAACCGTTATTCAATGCGCCGCGCACGTGGCCCTTCAGTTCCTGCGGGCACTTCAATGCGGTCAGCGCTGCGAGGGTGATCAGGCTGCGGGTTTTCAGCGCCAGGCCTTCGCGATTCCACACGCTGCCCCACGCATGGTCATTCACCCAATCCTGCAACGGCTGGGTGAATTCGCTGGCATTGCCCAAGGCGCGATCGACAAACGCATCGCCCATCACTTGGCGCCGAACTTCAACCCCGGGTTTTTTACTGTCGGTCATGGCGACTCTCTCTTGTGGTGTTGGCGACGCCAGGCGCGCAGCGATGTAAACAGCAAAAACGCCACCAGCGCCGGCAAAACAAAAAACAGCATCAGGTGTTCCAGCTTGCCGGCCAGCGGCATGCCGGTGGTGAACGACACCACGTGCAGCCCGTACGCCAGGTACAAACCCAGGAACAGCAAGCCCTCGACGCGGGTGACCCGGTATCCGGAATAAAACACCGGCAGGCATAACACCGCAACACCGAGCATTACCGGCAAGTCGAAATCCAGCGCGTTCGGCGAGACTGACAGCGGTGACGGCGCGACCAGTGCAGTCAGGCCCAGCACGCCCAGCAGGTTGAACAGATTGCTGCCGATCACGTTGCCCACGGCGATATCGCGCTGCCCGCGCAACGCCGCGATCAACGAGGTGGCCAACACCGGCAACGAGGTACTGACCGCCACAATTGTCAGGCCGATGATCCGCTCCGACAGCCCCAGATCGGTGGCGACCGATACCGCCGCACCCAGCAGCAAATGCCCGGCGTAAGCCAGCATCGCCAGCCCCACAACGATCATCACCAGGCTGCGCAGCCACGGTATCTGCACCGTTTCATTGTGAGAGGCGGGACGCGACGAGTGCTGCGACTGACGTAGCAGCAAGCCGAGATACAAGACCAGCGCTGCCAGTAACAGCATGCCGTCGGTGCGGGTCAGTTCTTTGTTCCAGGCCAGCACGAACACCAGCAGGCTGGCGCCAATCATCAGCGGGATATCCAGCCGCACCAGTTCTCGCGACACCCGCAACGGAATGATCAACGCCGAGAGCCCCAGCGTGACGAGGATGTTGAAAATGCTGCTGCCGATCACGCTGCCGACTGCGATGTCGGCGTTGTTCGCCAGGGTGGCTTGCAGACTGACCGCCATCTGCGGCGCGCTGCTGCCCAAAGCGACAATCGTCAGGCCGATAATCAGCGGCCGCACGTGCAGTCGCGCGGCCAGACGCACAGCGCCGCGCACCATCAATTCCGCGCCGGCAATCAGCAACAGCAGGCCGCCGAGCAACTCGATCACGCTGATCAGGGGTAAATCGGCAAGTCCGAAGATAGTCGGCGCTCCGTAGGTCAATCGAGGGCTTGCACGCGAACCCGTGCGGTGCCGCTTCTGAGCATACCCAGTTGTTCGGCGGCTTCGTGGGAAACATCGATCAGCCGACCGCGAGTATGCGGCCCGCGGTCATTGATGCGCACCACGCAGGACCTGTCGTTATTCAGGTTGGTGACCTTCACCCGGGTGCCAAATGGCAACTGGCGGTGGGCGGCGGTCAGGGCATTCTTGTTGAAACGCTCGCCACTGGCAGTGCGCTTGCCCTGGTGTTTGGCGCCGTAATAGGACGCCATGCCGGTCTTGTTATAACCGTGCGGATCGATGATGTCATTGCTGGCGCAACCGGCCAGGAGAGAGAGCAGGGCGAAGATGCCGAGTAGATGCTTCATTCAAGGGTTTCCACAGACAAATGCGGAGCAATGTTGGTGGGCCAGAGGATTTTTGTCTGAGCAGGCTTTTGTGGCGAGGGGAGTTTTTGTGGTGAGGGGACTTGTCCCCGTTGGAGTGCGTAGCAGTCCCGAATTCGGAGATAGGGGCCGCTTCGCGACCCAACGGGGACAAGTCCCCTCGCCACAAAGGACCTCTAGCCACAAATGATCTACAGCCACAAAGGACCTCCCGCCACAAAAGATCTTTTAGCCACTAGAGGAATACTCCCACAGGCAATGGAGCCAGATTCAAGCGCTGGCTCCAGTCTCATCAGCCTTCAAGCTTGCTCTTCAGCAATTCGTTGACCTGTTGCGGGTTGGCCTTGCCTTTGGAGGCTTTCATGGCCTGGCCGACGAAGAAGCCGAACATCTTGCCGCGTTTGGCTTCGTCTGCCGCGCGGTATTGTTCGACCTGCTCGGCGTTGGCTGCGAGCATTTCATCCAGCACTGCCGAGATTGCGCCGCTGTCGGTGACTTGCTTGAGGCCGCGCTTGTCGATGATCTCGTCCGCGCTGCCTTCGCCATTGGCCATCGCTTCGAACACCACTTTGGCGATCTTGCCGGAGATGGTGTTGTCCTTGATGCGCAGCAGCATGCCGCCCAGTTGCTCGGCCGACACCGGCGATTGCTCGATGTCCAGGCCTTGCTTGTTCAACAGGCTGCCCAGCTCAACCATCACCCAGTTGGCCGCCAGCTTCGCGTCGCCGCCGATGCTCACAACCTTCTCGAAGTAATCCGCTTGCTCACGGCTGGTGGCCAGGACGCTGGCGTCGTAGACCGACAGACCGAATTGCTCCTGGAAACGCTCGCGCTTCTGCGGCGGCAATTCCGGCAGGGTGGCGCGCACGTCATTCAGGAACGAGTCCTCGATGACCACCGGCAACAAGTCCGGATCCGGGAAGTAACGGTAGTCGTTGGCTTCTTCCTTGCTGCGCATCGGACGGGTTTCGTCCTTGTTCGGATCGTACAGGCGCGTCTGCTGAATCACCCGGCCGCCGTCTTCGATCAGCTCGATCTGGCGCTGCACTTCGGTGTTGATCGCCTTCTCGATGAAACGGAACGAGTTGACGTTCTTGATCTCGCAACGCGTGCCGAATTCAACCTGGCCCTTCGGACGGATCGACACGTTGCAGTCGCAACGCAGCGAGCCTTCAGCCATGTTGCCGTCGCAAATGCCGAGGTAACGCACCAGCGCGTGGACCGCCTTGACGTAAGCCACGGCTTCCTTGGCACTGCGCATGTCCGGCTCGGAAACGA
Source organism: Pseudomonadota bacterium (assembly GCA_030856525.1). Classification (GTDB taxonomy): domain Bacteria; phylum Pseudomonadota; class Gammaproteobacteria; order Pseudomonadales; family Pseudomonadaceae; genus Aquipseudomonas. Next base: position 4,406 of record JALYPE010000428.1, read on the forward strand.
TTTCCAGCAGGGGCGTGCCAGCACGGTTCAGGTCGATGCCGGTGGCGCCGTTGAACTCCTCATGCAGACTTTTCCCGGCATCCTCTTCCAGGTGCGCGCGGGTAATGCCGACGCGTTTGACCGTGCCGTCTTCAAGGGCGATGTCCAAATGACCCTTGCCAACAATCGGCAATTCCATCTGGCTGATCTGATAACCCTTCGGCAGGTCCGGGTAAAAATAGTTTTTACGGGCGAACACGTTGTGCTGACCGATCTCGGCATCGATGGCGAGGCCGAACATCACCGCCATGCGCACCGCTTCCTGGTTCAGCACCGGCAGTACGCCGGGCATACCGAGGTCGATCAGGCTGGCCTGGGTATTCGGCTCGGAACCGAACGTGGTGGAACTACCGGAAAAGATTTTCGACCGGGTGGTGAGCTGGGTATGAATCTCCAGCCCGATCACGACTTCCCATTGCATGTGTTTCTCCTCAGAAGCCGGTTGGGGTGCGGGTGTGCCAGTCAGTGTTCAACTGATACTGGTGGGCAACGTTCAACAGGCGGCCTTCCTGGAAATACGGGGCAAGCAGTTGCACGCCGACCGGCAGACCGTCGACAAAACCTGCGGGCATGGACAAGCCCGGCAGACCGGCGAGGTTGGCGGTGATGGTGTAGACGTCTTCCAGGTACGCAGCAACCGGGTCGCTGTTCTTCGCGCCGAGCTTCCAGGCCGGGTTCGGCGTGGTTGGGCCGAGGATGATGTCGACCTCATTGAAAGCGGTCATGAAGTCGTTCTTGATCAAGCGACGAATCTTCTGCGCCTTCAGGTAATAGGCGTCGTAGTAACCGGCGGACAGCGCGTAGGCACCGACCATGATCCGGCGCTGCACTTCTGCGCCAAAACCTTCGCCACGCGAACGCTTGTACAGGTCGATCAGGTTTTTCGGGTCTTCGCAGCGGTAGCCGAAACGCACGCCGTCAAAACGCGAAAGGTTCGACGAGGCTTCTGCCGGGGCGATCACGTAGTACGCAGGAATCGCGTGCTGCATGTTCGGCAGACTGATTTCCTTGATCACCGCGCCGAGCTTTTCCAGCGCCTTGACGCTGGTATGGATCAGGTCGGCGATGCGCGGGTCGAGTCCGGCGCTGAAATATTCTTTCGGCACACCGATGCGCAGGCCTTGCAGCGAATCGTTGAGGCCGGCGCTGTAATCCGGCACGGGCTCGTCGATGCTGGTGGAGTCATTGGTATCAAAACCCGCCATCCCTTGCAGCAGGATCGCGCAGTCTTCGGCGGTGCGTGCCATCGGGCCGCCCTGATCGAGGCTGGACGCGTAGGCAATCATGCCCCAGCGCGAAACGCGACCGTACGTCGGTTTCAGGCCGGTGAGGTTGGTCAATGCGGCGGGCTGACGGATCGAGCCGCCGGTGTCGGTGCCAGTGGCCGCCGGCAACAGGCGCGCCGCGACGGCCGCTGCCGAACCACCGGACGAGCCGCCCGGAACATGGTCCAGGTTCCACGGGTTTTTCACCGCGCCGTAGTAGCTCGACTCGTTGGCCGAACCCATGGCGAATTCGTCCATGTTGGTCTTGCCCAGCGTTACCGCACCGGCAGCCGCCAGTTTGGCGACGACAGTGGCGTCGTACGGAGCTTTGAAATTATCGAGCATCTTCGAGCCGCAGCTGGTGCGGATGCCCTGGGTGCAGAACAGGTCTTTGTGCGCGATCGGCGCACCCAGCAGCGCGCCGCTTTCACCGTTGGCCCGGCGTGCGTCAGCAGCTTTCGCCTGCCGGAGCGCGAGGTCTTCGGTGACGCTGATGAAGCTGTTGAGCTGCGGATCCAGCTGGGCGATGCGCGCCAGCAGATTTTTGGTCAGCTCTTCGGAAGAAAACTTTTTGTCGGCGAGTCCGCGGGCGATCTCGGCCAGAGTCAATTGATGCATTGCAGGCTCTTTCCCTTTAGTCGATGACTTTCGGAACCAGGTACAGGCCGTTTTCGACCGCTGGTGCGATGGACTGGTACGCCTCGCGATTGTTGCTCTCGGTCACGACGTCTGCACGCAGGCGCTGGCTGGCTTCCAGTGGGTGGGCGAGCGGCTCGATACCATCGGTATTGACCGCCTGCATTTCGTCGACCAGCCCCAGAATGCTGTTCAGGGCCGAAGTGATGTGTGGAAGATCGGCATCATTGAGGCCAAGGCAGGCCAGATGAGCGATTTTTTCCACGTCGGAGCGTTCAAGCGCCATGGGAATCTCCAGTGGAAAACAGAACGGACGGCGTCCGTGTGTTAGATTGTCGGAACACTACCGCATTTCTACGGTCATAAGGCCGCGATTGTGGGGGTTGGTGCCAAGAAAAGCGGCCAATTTAACATATTGGCGCCTTGCCCAAAATCCCTGTCGTTGTTAGAGTTTGCCGCACTTTTTTACCCACGCGTTGCCTAGGGTCCCTTTCCCATGTTCAAGAAACTGCGTGGCATGTTTTCCAGCGATCTTTCCATTGACCTGGGCACTGCCAACACCCTTATTTACGTGCGCGAGCGCGGCATCGTCCTGAATGAGCCATCGGTTGTGGCTATTCGGACACACGGTAACCAGAAAAGTGTCGTTGCTGTCGGCACCGAGGCCAAGCGCATGCTCGGTCGTACGCCGGGCAACATTGCAGCCATTCGTCCGATGAAGGACGGCGTGATCGCCGA
>JALYPE010000431.1 GCA_030856525.1 Pseudomonadota bacterium
TTCCCACACTAAACCCGAAATGCACTGATCAGCTGTTTCAGCTCCACCACCTGCACCGACAGCGCCCGGCTGGCATCTTCAGTCTGGTGCGCGCCTTCAGCCGTACGCTCGCCGGCACGGTTGATCTCGACGATGTTCTGGTCGATGTCATGGGCAACCGCAGTCTGCTGCTCCACCGCAGCGGCAATCTGCTGATTCTGATCGACGATCATGCCGACGGCGCCGAGGATATTGTCCAGCGCCTGCTGGACCTTTTCCGATTGCCCGACGGTGCCATTGGCCATTTGATGACTGCTGCCCATCGCTTTCACCGCAGCACCGACGCCACTGTGCAGCTTCGCGATCATCTGCTCGATCTCCTCGGTCGACTGCTGCGTGCGTTTGGCCAGCGTCCTCACCTCGTCCGCCACGACCGCAAAACCTCGCCCCTGCTCGCCTGCGCGCGCCGCCTCGATGGCCGCGTTGAGCGCCAGCAGGTTGGTTTGTTCGGCGATGCTTTTGATCACTTCCAGCACGCGGCTGATCGACTGGCTGTCGCTGGCCAGTTGATTGATCACCAGCACCGACTGATCGATTTCGCTGGCCAGTGCCGCAATGCTGCCCTGTTGCGACTCCACCAGCGTGCGACCGCTGAGGGTCTCGTCGTTGACGCTGTGAGCGCTGCTGACGGCCGCAGCAGCACTGCGCGCCACCTCCAGCGAAGTGGCCGACATCTGGTTCATCGCCGTAGCGACTTGCTCGATCTGCGAGCGCTGCCCCGCCACGGCCTGGTTACTTTGGGAGGAGACACTTTCGACCTGCCCGGCCTGGCGCTCGACTTCCTCGACCGTTTGCCCAACACGCTCGATCAGGTCGTGAATTTTCTTCACGGTGGCGTTGAACACCTCGCCCAGCTCACCGAGTTCATCACGGCTGTTGGCACTGAACGTCACCGTCATGTCGCCTGCCGCGACCTTGTCCATCACCGCCCCAAGACGCTTGAGGGTGGTGCGGGTCGACGCGTAGAAGCCACCGTAAAGATAGAAAATCAGCACGAACACCGCCGACAACGCGACAGCCTGCAGAATCATGTGAGTGCGGTTCTGCTCCAGCCGTTGTTGCAATTGCGTGCCAAGAAATTTCAGAGTGGCTTCGTTGAGTTGGTAGGTCTGGTCCATCAGACCTGTGACCTGATCGTAAAAGGCCTGCCAGGGCGCATCCAGGGTGTCGGCCATCACGACTTGCTCTTCGAACACTTCACTGGCCAGTTTGAGCGACGCTTTGCTGCCTTCCGCAGCGGCACTCAAATGCTCGCGCGCCGCTTTGCTTGAGCCCAATGCATCCTGCAACTTCAGGCCGTACTCGGCTTGCAGCTTCTCGATCTGCGCCAGCAACTCATCAAAACGCGTGCTCGACGAAGAATTGAGAAAACCCTGGCCCAGGGAATAGGAACCCATCGCGCGACCATCGCCTAGGGTTTGAGTGATTGCCGGCGTAACCTGGGTGATCAGTTCGCTGAGCTGGCGTATGTCACTTTGATTGTCGCGGCTCAAACCGGCCTGACTGGCGATGATCTGACTGAAAATCTGCGAATTGCCAAGCAACTTGCCGATCAGCGCGCTTTTGCTTTGCAGGGAGTTTTCCGTTTGCTGGGCCTTGAACGCGCCGATCATTTCATCGCGCTTGGCATCGAAAACCCCGATCTGCTCCGGATCGGTGGTCATGGCCGTCAGCCCCTCAAGGCGCGCCAACACACTTTGCTCGAGACTGCCGATTTGCGACTCGACGTTACTGGCCTTGCCGGCCTGGCCAAGGTAGACGTTGATCTGCACCAGATTGTTGAGGGTTTCCAGATCACGCCGCAGGGTCAGGCTGCTACCGAGCAGGTCGAGGCTTTGCAGCTCGACCTGGGTGCCCTGAAACTCGCGATAGGAATCGCGCACCAGATAGAAATTGGTGACCAGCATCGGAATAAGGAAAAGCACGCTGATCAGGCTGAACTTCATGCCGAAGCTCAGGCGATTCATCAGTGCAACGGCGGGATAGAGCAAGCTCTTCACTGGAAGTCTCCCTTTCTGATTTTTTTTGTTTTTATATGGCAGGCGCAGGCCAGCGGCAGATAGCCACTATTTGGCGTCAGCTCTGTATAGCTTAAATCGGCAGGAGGTTTTGTAACTTAAGGTTAACGGTGGCCAACGCGTCCCGTCATCGAACGCAGCGGCCCCGCCGTTCCCGTGCCGCAAATGGCAATACGGTCCGTAGGAGCCGGCTTGCTGGCGATGGTTGCGCCGCGGTGCTTCAGGACGACCGCATTAATGCCTTCGCCAGCAAGCCGGCTCCTACAGGATTCGAGGTAATCAGGGCAGAACCGTCCACAGCGCGAAGCCGGCGTACCAGAGCAGTGCTGCGCGGAGCAGTAACTCCCATAGACTGTCGAGGCTGTTGATGCCGTCCGGCCCCGCCACCGGCGCGGGAATCTCGCCGGCCGCCAGACCGACTTTCTCGATCAATTGCGCGGCGCTGATGTTCCAGTTCAGCAGTTCGTGCAGCATCACGCGGCTGACCGCCACAAAGTTGCCGACCAGGGCAAAACTGGCGGCCAGCAGACGCACCGGCACCCAATCGAAGGCATGTCGCAATTGCCCCGCACGCTCCACTACTGCCGGGTTTTGCCCGTGCTCTTCGGCAAGCGCCAGCAATCGATAGCTCAGTGCCGCGACCGGCCCCAGCACGAAGTACCAGAAAATGACGGCAAAAAAGCTTTGGTAACCCTCCCACAACAAATGGCCCTGAACCTTCTCCAGCAATTGTTCACCGCTGTCGGCGCCGATATCCAGGTCGCGTTGGGCCACGTGCGCGGCAGCTTGCAGGTCTTCTCGGCGCCAGGCATCGCGAAACGGTCCGAGGC
>JALYPE010000451.1 GCA_030856525.1 Pseudomonadota bacterium
GTCTCGGCCTACCTGTTATCGGGAAGCGAAGAAACCCGGGCGTCCACTGCCTGGGCTTCGCTGACTGCGATCCTTGAGGCGCGCGCGCGGTTCGATCTGGACACCGGCAAGGAAATCATGCGCGACATGATGCTGATCCGGCTGGACGAGCGCACCCGGCCCGAGAACGAAGATGGCCTGGTGTTTATTGCCGAGTTGCAGCAGGTGCGCATTGTTCGCTCGAAGGTTGGCCAAGGGGTCACCTCGGCTGATCAGCTCATGCAGAACGACAGCGTCGCCACGCAAGGCGCTCCCATGGTCAGCACCGGTGAAGCGGCCGTCGAGGTGATCCAATGAGTCGATTCAAGGTAGCCGTGCAGGCACTGCCCGCGCAGACCTTCAGCGCTCGACTGGGGAAAAACACCTTGACGATCGAGCTTCAGTGGATGACTCGGCTGGAGGTGTTCCGAGTGAACATCCTGACCCCGCTAGGCGTGACGTTGACGGCTGGTAGATACCTGTTGCCGGGTTCTGACCTGCTCGCGAACCTTTACCCGTCACCATCCATTGAATACGGAACCTTGATTTTGGAGGGTGATCAGCCGACGCCAGACAACTTGGGCGTGACGAATCTACTGGTGTGGTCTGATGAATGACGAATTGTTCCTGCGCAGTTATCGCCTGAAGGTTGGGCGCGAGACCGGTTCGAGGATCTATGAAATGCGCACTGGCGAGGTTCAGCCAGGCGACAACGACGGTCTGCGCATCACCTTCCAGGCGACACACTTTGCCGGCGGCGCTTTGAGCGTGGCCGAGATCACCATCTACAACGTGTCAGCCTACGCCGAGCGGCAGATGCTCGGCGATGGCCTGACCAAAAAATACGAGTTCATCACGCTGGAAGCTGGTTACGCCGACCTCTTCGGAGCGGTCTTCGTAGGCCAGATCGTCAACGTCCAGCGACATCTCGAAGACGACGGTGCGACCAAGGGGATTCGCTTCTTCTGCAAGTCATCGGCCAAGGAGCGCGATCAGAACCTGATCAACCTCACGCTCTCGCCTGAAACCGATCCGGTGCAGATCATCGAGGCGTGCGCTGAACCGTTCGGTGCTGAGATCCAGTTCTACGGTGACTTCTCTGAACTCAAGCGCAGATCACGCGGCACTGTCTTGCAAGGCAGCCCGACAGCCTGCATGAACGAGCTTGCCGAGGCTTTCCAGTTTGACTGGATGGTTGAAAACGGTGCGCTGAAGGTTATCAAGCGCGATGCCGCTTTGCCCAATCAGGTCTACGTCATCAGCGCGACAACAGGAATGATCGGCTCCCCGGTGGTGACCGACACCGAGGTTGGCATCCGTTACATCCTCAACCCGAAATTGAAGCTCGGCGACACCATCAAGCTGGAATCGATGGCGCCGCGCTTCGAGTTCTCCGGTGCTTTCTTCTACGACATCCCGCGCACAGTTGGCGAGGGTTTCTACAAGGTTAACTCGCTGGTCTTCGCCGGGGATTCTCACGGTGATCAGTGGGAAACCCAAATCAGCTGCCTACGCCTCAGCGCGGCGGCACAGGCCGGAATTTCCGAAAGGGCTACCCGATGAGTGATCCGCTTAACTCTCGAACGCAGGCAGAGTTTTCCAAAATGCTGCGCGGCATATTCGGCGAGTACTTGAAGGACAACATGCGCACCAGCGTGCCAGGGCATGTCCTGAGTTTCGATCCGGCCAGCCAGTCTGCTGAAGTGCAGATCGGCTTGATGCTCGAAGATCGTCAGGGTGGTCAGCAACCGCGCCGCCCAATCATCCGTGTGCAGGTGCAGTTCTGGGGCGCCGCCGGCGGAACGCTTGAGTGCCGGGTTGCCAGCGGCACGGAAGGTGTTCTGTTCTTCTCCCAAGAGTGCATCGACTCCTGGGTGGATCAGGGCGGCGTGGCAGTCAAGTCGGAGCCTCGGCGCTTCTCGATCAACGATGCCTACTTTATCCCGGGCATTCGATCCATCCCGGGGGCGATCATCAACTTCGCCAATGACGGCATCCGCCTGCGCAGCAATGACGGCACTGCTTACTTCTGGATTCACGACGACAAGACGCTTGAGATTGACGGCGTGTCGCTGAACGTCAAGTGCATTACCAACTTCGAGCAGCCGGTCAACTTCGAATCGTCAGTGAGCACAGAGACCACTATCACCAACCACGACATCAGCATCGGCTACGAGCACGACCATTCGGGCGTCGAGTTTGGTGACGACATATCAGGACCGGTGAACCCATGACGGTAAGAAAACTCGACGGCGACGGCGACCTGGCGCTAGGTCCGCAAGAATTTCTGGTCGGCTACAGCGCCGAGGAAGTCGCGCAGAACGTGGTGACCCGCCTCAAATTCTTCCTGGGTGAGTGGTTCCTCGACACCACCGACGGCATGGACTGGTTTGGCAGTGTGCTTGGCAAAGGCTCGCCATTGGTCTCGCGCGAGTCGGCGATCCGTCGCCGCATCCTGCTGACACCAGGCTGCGCCGGCATGACGGCCTTCAGCGTGACAACGGACATCGCTAAGCGCGAGCTCACCGTGAGCGCCTCAATCGTCAGCGGCTCAGGCGATAGCGTCGATATCAATTATGTGCAGGCGGTTATCTAATGGCTGAAGTCACCGAACAAGGCATCACCGGTCGCTCGCTGAGCGAGTACCTGATCGACATCGAGACAAAAACCCTCGCCATTGACCCGGAATGGAACATTGACCCAGATGCGCCGGACGGGCAGCGAATAGGCATCGAAGCCGAACTGCTTGCTAATCTGGATGAGGCAGTAGTGGCGGCCTACCGCAGCAAAGACCCTGACAGCGCTACCGGTGAAGCATTGCGCGACATCGGCAAGATATCTGGCGTGCCAATCCGTGACGCTACCTATTCCGTAGCGCCGATCACCGTAATCGGCCTGGCCAGTACCGTGATTCCCGCAGGATCACAGGTCCGCAGCCGAATCGACAACACCGTGTGGTTGACCACGGCCGCGATAGTTATCGGTGTCAGTCAGGCCGCAGCTGGCTTTGCCACGTGCACAACGCCAGGGCGAGTGCTTGCCGCGCCGGGCGAGCTAACCATCATTGGAACGCCTGTAGCGGGCTGGTCGTCGGTGAGCAGTTCCGAGGCTGCGCCGGGGGAGGCGGCTGAGAGCGATGCCGACTTCCGCAAGCGGCGCAATGACTCCGTCGCGCGCGCCGGCAGCAATATGGTCGACAACATGTTCGCGAACCTCTCGGCGGTGAGTGGCGTGACGGACGTCAAAATTCTTGAGAATACAAGCGATGATCCATTTGACGCTGATGGCGTGCCCTACACAGCCATCGCGGTAATCGTGAACGGCGGCTCGGATGCCGATATCGCCTTGGCGATGTACCAGAAGCACAACCCCGGCACCCCGATGCTCCCACGCTACAGCGTCAAGACCGACGCATGGGTAGATACACCCGGCACAAATGGCGTGAAGGTTGATGTGGTTTCGCCGGTGACTGGTAATAAGGCGGTGATGACCTTCCAGCGCGCCACAGGCCTGCCGATCTTCGTGAACGTTGTCTTTCAGGAGGAAGGCGATCTACCGAGCGACATCGAAACGCAGATCAAGCAGGCCATCGTTGCGGACTCGACGCGTAGCCTATTCAACGGCGAATCAACAACAGGCTTTAACAAAGGCGGGTATGACATCGGTGAAAAGGTCGTCGCGGGGCGCCTGTACACCCCGGTGAACAAGATCCTGGGTAAATACGGCGACAGCTATGTGACCTCCCTGACTATCGGCCTCAGCGTTGGAGCTCAGGGCCTGACGCCCATCCAGCCGACCATCGCGCAGATCGCTACCTTTGATGCCGACAACATCGCGGTCACGGTGACCTCATGATTATGGACCATGTCGATCGCGCCAAGTCGCGGATCATTAACGAGTATCGGGACAAGCAGCGCATGGTGCGCTGGCTGACTATCACGCCAGAGATCGCCAACCAGCATCTGGAGGGCTCACTGGATCAGGTTTACGGCAGCTATGACGTGGACACCGTATCCGGCGAAATGCTCGATGTTATCGGGCGGATAGTCGGGGTGCCGCGCCCCATCCTGCGCGCCGCAGAGTTTGACGTGTTCGGCTATGCCGGTAACGACAGTTACACGAACTACAACATTGCGCCCTACATCGGCGATGGCGCGCAGGTCGATGCGCCGCTCAACAACGATCTGTACCGGAAGCTGGTCAAGGCCAAGATCGCGCGCAACATCAGCGACGGCACGGCCGACAGCATCATTCAGCTGGTGGGCATCATCACCGGCGTGAGAGTGACCGCCCTGATCGACAATGGTGACAAGTCATTCGACATCGGCTTTGCATCGGCACTGGACAACACAACGCTGTACCTCATCGAGAACTTCGACCTGATACCCCGGCCGCAGGGTACTCGCATAGGAGAAATATTCATCCTTCCGGTGAATATCGATGAAATCGAGAGTTCCTCCTCGCATATCTACCAATACGCCAACTTCACCCTCCCTGGAGATCTAGCCTGATGGCAAGACAGCCTTTCAACACGCGCTGGGCTCAGGGCGTTGAGTCCGATGACAGTCTGAACAGCTTCCAGGCGCCGAACAATGATCGCCTGATCACTGGATGGGAAGGCGGGCAGGACAAAGATGCACCGCCGGCCGGGCAGGAAAATTGGTGGCACAACCGCGTCGACTCCGCGCTACAGGGTGTTGAGCGCAATGGCGTTATGGACTGGCATCCTCAGGCGATATACGGCCTTGGTGCGCCGACCTACGGCTCCGACGGCAACTACTACGAAAGTCTATCAGCCGGAAACGCTGGTAACGATCCCACGCTCACCACGGGATTCTGGCGGTATTCAGGGGCTACATTTTTCTCAAGCCATGAGCCTGGGTTCGTGCAGATGGTGGCGCACAACGGTATTCCTTCAATCGGCTGGCTGAAATGCAACGGCGCGCTTTTGACCAAGCCGTCGTATCAGCGACTGTTCGCGGCGATCGGAACACTCCACAACATCGGCGGTGAGACGAGCCTTCAATTCCGCCTGCCAGATTATCGGGGCGAATTCATCCGCGGCTTCGATGATGGCCGAGGGGTTGACCCTGGGCGCGAATTTGGCGGCTATCAGTCGGACGCATTGCAAAACATTATCGCAACACTTGAGAAGGTTCAAATGGCCGCCGGCGGCGGAGCCGCGACTGGTGCCTTTCAGGCTGTGCCGTGGAGCTTGTACGGACAGTATCCAACCAGCGGCGTCCAGGCCCAGCAGCTTTACAACCTGATCTTTGATGCGTCCACCGCTGTAAGAACAGCAAACGAGACTCGGCCCAGAAACAAGACGGCCAGCTACTGGATTAAATACTAATGAACATCGAACTGCACGACGGCCAGCGGCTTGTCTATCAAACCGATGGGCAAGGTTTTTATGTGGGGGAGTCCGCTGCCGATCCTGACCCGCTGAACAAAGGAAATTGGCTGATTCCAGCTGGCTGTGTAGATGAAAAACCGCCAACAATCACCGGCGGGAAGAAAGCCCAATGGGTCGGCTACAAGTGGAAACTCATCAACCAGTAGGTGTGGATATGGAACGCAAGCAGAAGCGCCGCTTCACCGACAAGATGGAGAAATTCTGTCTTGCCTACATGGAGACGGCCTGCGCTGCGGAGTCCTATCGCCGCTCCTACAACACCGACAACATGGTCGCCTCATCGGTCGGCCGCGAAGCCTGGATCGTGCTGCAGAAGCCGCAGGTTCAGGCTCGTATAGCCGAGCTAAGGGAAGCCGTCATGGAAAGGCATCAAATCACCGTCGACACGCTGCTAGCGGAGCTGGAAGAGGCGCGCACTGCAGCTCTCGGCGCTGAGACGCCTCAGACCTCGGCAGCCGTTTCGGCCACCATGGGCAAAGCTAAGCTGCTGGGTCTGGACAAGAAGATCGTCGAAATCACCGGCAAGAACGGCGGTGCTATCGAAACAAGCTCCAAGGTCACGGTAGACAAGAAGGCCTTCGAATCCGTGCTTGATCGCTTATGAGCGCACTTCTCGACTGGGAATCGATGAGTCGGGAAGAGAAAGAGGCGTCAAAACTTATCAGCGAGCATTCCCCGCTGTCGTTCATGCGCGTCTTTTTCCAGCTCAATCAGGGCATGAAAATGCTCTGCAATTGGCATCATCGATACATGGATCACACCGCGCTTAAGGTGTTGTCTGGCGAGCTTAAAAACGTCGTTTTCAACATGCCACCCGGCGGCACGAAGACCGAATTCTGGTCTATCCACGTGCCGTCCTACGCGATGACCAAGTTCGACCGGACGCGGACGCTCAACGTTTCCTACTCAAAAGCCTTGGTCGAAGAGAACTCCAATCGCATCAAGTCCATCATCACTAGTGCTGAATATCAGGACTTGTGGCCGTGCGATCTGGGCAAGGCCGATGTGGCCAACTGGGTGATCACTGATGAACGCGGACGCAATAAGCATCAGATATTCAGCCGCTCAACTGGCGGACAGATCACCGGTGTTCGAGGCGGCTATATCTCCGAGGGCTTTACCGGCTTCATCAATCTGGACGACCCAGAGAAGGCCGACAGCGCATTCAGCGCGACCATGCGAGCCAAGGCTCAGCGGATCGTCACCAACACCCTGCGCAGCCGCCGGGCGTCACCCGACACCCCGGTAATCTGCACGCAGCAACGTCTGCACACGGATGACGTGTCTGGCTTCCTGCTCAAGGGCGGAATGGGCCTGGACTTCACCCACATCAAGGTTCCGGCCCTGGTGACGCGCGAATACATCGCAGGCCTGCCGGACGATATCCGCGAACATGCCGAGCGCGACGTGTTGAGTGGTCCGTCAATAGTCCGTGGCGGTGTCGAATACTGGTCCTACTGGCCAGCCAAGGAAACCGTTGCCGACCTGATGGCGCTTTGGGACCGCGACCCTTACACGATGGTTAGCCAGTATCAGCAGGAGCCGGTGGCGCTTACAGGCGGGATGATTGATGCCGACTGGTTCAAGACCTACCAGCAGCTGCCTTTTCTGGTCTGGCGCGGCGTATATGTCGATACCGCACAAAAGACAGGCGAGCAGCACGACTACTCGGTCTTCAGCCATTGCGGTCTGGGAGTGGATGGAAACCTGTACATCATCGAGATTCACCGCGGCAAGTACGACGCAGGCGATTTGGAAGCAACAGCTTTGCGTCTCTGGCAGCAGTGGAAGTCGTGGGATCCTTTCCGTCCTGCAGCGCTGCGCTACATGCGGGTAGAGGACAAATCGTCCGGTACCGGCCTGATCCAGACCATCAGTAAAAAAGGCGCGATTCCCATCGAGCCTCAACCTCGCGGCCCGGCAGCCAACAAGGTGACCAGGTGCATGGATGCGGTGCCTTGGTTCAAGTCTGGCCGGGTGTTCGTGCCGGCCATCTTCGACGACCAGGGCAGCAAGATCGAGCACGTGCGCGATCACCGGGGCGAGATGGTCGCGACCACCGATTGGGTTGTGCCGTTCCTGACAGAAGCCGCGGCGTTCACGGCAGATGACACACACGCTTTCGACGACCAAATCGACACCATCTTCGACGCGGTGGCAGACATGCTGATCAGCGGTAGCGGCGAATTCTTCTCCGGCAATTGGCTTTAACCGAAATACGTCGCTGACCAAGACCGGTCGCGCTCATTAAATTCGCCCCAAGGAAATACACAATGGCAGACCAGACTCAGCGGCTAGAGATCGCCACGGTAAAGGCTGAAATCGGCAGCGACATCCTCTCCCGATTCTCGAATGACCCAATAGTTGCAGCTGAAATCCCTACCGAATCCGGCGATATCCCTAACCTGAAACAGGTGATCGACGTTATTCAGCAAGAGGGTGCCGAGAAGATCAGCTTCGCTACCACAATCTACCCGACAACTGCCGCAGGCATCGCCGCTACGGCCAATGGCGCGATATTTCTGGTTCAGTCGCCTGATTCTGATGAGATTTACGCGGTCTGGCAGAACGTGGCCGGCGTAGCCACGGACACAGGAAAGCGGGCGCTGAATGGGCAGGCTACTCAAGACGCCATGGATTCCGCGCAATCCAGCGCAAACTCTGCGGAATCCAGCGCCGAATCAGCAGCAGCATCTGCCGGACTGGCTCAAGAAGCAGTCTTTGACGTCACGCTGAGACAGGACCTGAGCAGCACCACCGACGTAAATAAAGGTGTATCCCTGATTGGAGGTGCTAGCAGGACGGTGGACAGCGTGGCGGCTTTGAAAACGCTGATTAGCTCGCACAATAAGAGCGCCTTTGTCATGGGCTATTACGCTGCTGGCGATGGCGGTGGCGGCCAATACCGCGTGCGAGTGGGCGATACGACCACCGCTGACAATGGTGGCACCATCATTGTTGCCGGCGATGGTGCTCGCTGGGAGTTGCAGCATAACGGCACTTTCCGCCCAGAGCAGTTCGGCGCCAGGGCGAACGGAACTGATGATTGGGCATTTATCACGGCGGCAATTAGCTTTATCCGCACTTTGGGAGGTGGCGTTCTCGACCTTGGCCGAGGCGGTAAGAGCTTCCAGGTTAGTAAACCTGTGCGTCTTTACTCGAACATGCGCATAACCGGCCGCGCCTACATCGCGGCGGGCGTCAGCTTCACCCCCAACGTTTCGTTTCCGACGTTCGGAGGCGGGGCGCCTCAGACTTACAACACGGTACTGTATTTCAACGATGGCGCCTTCGCCGATGATCCTGGCAATTTCGGCTATTCCGGTCTTGAGATTGATGCGGGCGTCGTGATCTTCGGTAACTATCGATGCGATAACGGTCTGATCATGGAAGGCATCACCAACTACCGAATTTCCGGCCGATTCCAGGCGTTCAACAGCGTAGGCGTGTGGGCCAAATATTATTGCTGGGGTGGGCGGATCAATGCCTACATTTCAGACTGCCTGTTTGCCCCGCTCAAACTCGGCGAAGCGGCCAACGGCATCGACCTGAATGGACTGCAGGTATTTGGCAATGCCAACAACCCGACCTACGCCTTGCAAATTGTCGGCGACAACAACGGGATCAACCTTGCAGGTGCCTTTGTCGAGAAGTGCATCAACGGCATCCTGTGGACCGGATTCAGTGGGCCGTCTAGCATTTCCGGCGTTGACTTCGAAGACTGCTTTGGAGATCTGCTCACTATTGACGGCACGGGATTGATCGGTCGTGCTGCTGGGCCGATAACCGTTTCCGGCAGCTTCATGGAGGCCAGCTCAATCGGCGTAAAGGCTATCAACGCAATCGCCATCGTTACCGGCTGCAGGATGCGAGAAACCGCCTTCGGTTTTGTAACGCAAGGCCCTCTTGCCCGAATCTATGACATTGCCAACGTCATTGAGAGCACAGTGGTTACTCGCTCAACCGGCAACGTGATCTCTGATAACGTTTTGTCCCGTCGCCGGCAAGTAGCGAATCGCCTGCCAAATGACCAGCTCTCGTCGGTGGAAGGCTTCGCCATTGATAACCACTTCTACTCATTCAACGAATCCGCCAAGGTGTCGAACCTTTCGTTTGACTCAGTGGTTGTTGACGCCCCTTCACAGCGCATGCTTTCAACAAGCACCTGGGAAACCAGAGAAATGCGAGCCGGGTCAGTTTTTGGCGTATGTGGCATAAAGTTAGATTACAGTGCCGGGGCAAGAACCGTGGTCCCTCGCGGGGACAATGATCACTCGCTCGGCACTGTCGCGCTCCGATGGTCAGTGCTGTGCGCAGCTACTGGCACCATCAACACGTCTGACGGGCGAATGAAAACGCCGGTGTCGAGACTGTCAGAAAGACAGATCGCTGCCTCTATAGAGCTTGGAAAGGAAATAGGCACCTATAAGTGGCTGGATGCCATGACGGAGAAAGGCGACGGCGCACGCAGTCATATTGGCATGACCGTGCAGCGCGCCATCGAAATTCTCGAAAATCATGGGTTGGACCCAATGGAATGCGCGTTCATCTGTTACGACAAATGGGAAGCCAAGGAAGCGGTGATTAATGATCAAGGAGAAATCACCGAGCCTGCTTGCGAAGCGGGAGACCGGTACGGCTTCCGATTCGACCAGCTGCTGGCTTTTATAGCGGCTGGCTTTGAAAGCCGGTTGTCTGCGCTGGAAGCGAAGTAACATGAGCGTCACCCCGCGCTTGGCGGGGTGATATCTTTACTTATTCGGAATGAATATCTCAGCGGATCCTGTTATCACCTTCTTGCCTTTCACTCTGCAGGTCGTGTCGAAGAACACGCGGCGCTTGTCCTGGTCGACCTTCGTCACTTCAACTTCAGCTGTGACGGTGTCGTCAATGTACACAGGCCGAAGAAAGCTAAGACTTTGAGACACATATACGCAACCAGGACCTGGAATCTTTGTCCCGAATATCGCGGAGAAAAACCCGGCAGACATGAGTCCGTGCGCAATTCGTTTGCCGAATCTGGACTCGGCGGCGTATTCGCTGTCGACATGGACGGGATTATGATCACCGCTTATCCCGGCAAACGCCTTGATGTCAGCGTCAGTGATCGTCTGCGAGTAACTCGCTTTCATCCCAACTTCAATTTCGCTGATCGGTACAGAGCCAATTGAAAAATCTCTCATTAGCTGCCAAGCCCCTTGCGAAGCGGTTTTGCAGGATTCCCAACTACTACTGTGCCAGGTGCAACGCTTTTGGTAACAACCGCACCCATGCCCACAACGGCACCCTCACCAATGACGATAGGTCTTTCGGGAGTGCCCTGCTTGATGATGGCTCCAGTTCCTATGTAGGCGTGGTCTTCAATAGTTACATTTCCATTGCATTTAACGCCTGGGGCGAACGTTACGAAGTCGCCTATTACGCAATCGTGAGCGACATACGCATAAATGTTGGCTTGAAAGTGTTTGCCGATCTTCGCATTGGAAGTGACTATTGTGAACGGACACAATATTGATCCTTCGCCGATGGTGTTTCCATCAAGTACAAAGCTGTTGCCTATCGAAGAAACTGAGAATGGCTTAGCACCAGCGAGAATCATATCGGTAGCGATTTTTTCGCGAACCTTGCTGCTACCAATAGCAATGCTGAAGAACTTCTCGTCAGCATCAATCGCTTTATATCCCTCAGATGTCATGACCTCAACACCGTTTACTTCAGTCTCTTTACAGCCGTCATCTACAAATACAATGCGGAATTCGCCTTGACTGAACATGCCGATCTGCTCGCGTACGAGCGGCAGCACCTCTCGGCCGAAACCTCCAGCCCCAACGATGGCGTAAATATTCATGCTCTCTCCTGTCTAATGGCTGAAGCTGAAGCTGAAGCTTCATTTTCGGAAAACTCTAATGGTACACGAACCTAATCAGAATGGCCCTTCCGCCGCTATGGTGCTGTATTTCTGAGCCCGATGCTGCAAGGGTCGTATAGTGAAAGGGCCGGTCGTAGGTTATCCTCCGCGAACCGCTGGCTCCGCGTTCGCCTAAGGTGTGAACCTTGAAGGCAGCTTTGCCGGTGGTCTTTAGAGCTACTGCAAAGCCATCTGGCTTCCTCCTTACGGCCTTGCATCAGCTCATTTATCTATCCAGGAAGGGTTAGAATGTCTGTTGCACAGAAGATCAATTCTATAAATGCTGATAGCGGGACGCTTGTTCCGATCATTTGCGCGGCTATGTCGCTACCAATTGTGATGTTCTCGCTTATGGGTTACGACATTAATCCAGCATTTTTTCTTGCTCCGTTGATCGGGATAGCTTTCCTGATGAACTTTGGTCGTACAGAGCTCGCCTATATTGCAGCTATGGTTCTCGGACTTGTTTCGATATTCGCAGCTGACAAATTATCTCCTGATGGAGAGGTAGTTCGGCATGTTTTGTCTCTTGTTCTAATTATGTTTGCGCCATCCTTTCTCTTTCTTGGGAAATACATAGCGAAAGAGCATGGTGTTGGGAAAGTTTTTTACTGGCTTTCTGTTTTTTCGGCGTTGTTCTTGATCGTCGTAACTGTGCGCATATTTATTTTGGAGCAGGCTGTCCGCATCTATGTTGGCCCACTTGATCTTGCAGCGATGAACGCCGAATTTTTCGGCCTTCCAGTGTTTGCGACGTTTGGGGTCTTAAGCCTCGCGCACCTGGTATGCCTGCAAGCGATGGTTCTATGCGGGACGCTGATTGGTGGACAGGCAGGTAGGCCGGTATCTTCAGTGATCTGGTTCGCGCTGTTTTGCGCAACGTTCCTCATCATCGGTAGTGACTCGCGAAGCGCCCAAGTTCTGCTGGTGTGGATTCTTGGTTCGGTAATCATCTACGCGATCAGACACGCTCAGGCTAGACTCATGTGCGGTGCTGCCATACTCGCGATGCTGTTGGCGTTCGGCGTGACATATGTAAGAGGGATGAGCGAAAGCCGTCTTGTTACTTCCATAGAGGTGTTGTCGGGCTATGAAGAGCCTGGCATTGCTGGCGCACCTAGTGAGGCGGTCGAAAAAGCACCTGCCGAAAAGCTGGTTAAAAAGGCCGATCAATTCGCAACTGGACGCATCCAGCTCGCCGTCGCTGGAGTTAATGAGGTCTCGGAAAGTCCGATTATCGGCAATGGCTTCGGCGGTTACGGCCGATACACCGCCGAAGGTATTACACCTGGGCTTGAGGCAAACAGCTCGACCCACGTCTATTACCTGACGCTTTTATGGAAAGGTGGCCTGATCTTCTTTATTCCATTTGTAGCCATGATCCTTCTCAATCTGAAAGACGCCGTAGCGGGCACCAAGTCCACCACAGGGTCTGCTGAGCGGTTCTTTGCATGGGCTGCTGTTTTGATGGCGTTCGGGCCAATGGTCATGGCTTGGGACATCCTGATAGTCCCGAGCGCAGGAGCACTGGCTTTCTTCTTGTTCGGCATGCTAGCAGCTCGAAAAAAAGCATAAACATTTAGCTACTGAAAAACCGCCTTAGGGCGGTTTTTTTTCGCCTGGAGAATAGTATGACCGTCACCGAAAAAGACCGCGACATCCTTGCCCGCACGCTGTGGGGCGAGGCCCGCGGCGAAGACTTCATCGGCCAGATTGCCGTCGCCTGGACCATCCGCAACCGGGTGTTCGACGGCAAGGCCAAGTCGTGGTGGGGCGAGGGTTACGCCGGTGTATGCCTGAAGCCGTGGCAGTTCAGCTGCTGGAACAAGAACGATCCCAACTACACGTACCTGAGTGGCGCGAAGCCAATTCCTGCAAAGGAGCTCGCCCGAGCGCGGATGGCGGCTGACCATGTGATCGACAGCAAGGCACCGGACCCAACCAACGGCGCGACCCACTATTACGCGACGTCCATGCCCCGTCCGCCAACTTGGGCGAAGGGCGCCAAGCAGACGCTGAAACTCGGGCATCACATCTTTTTCAAGGATGTGCCGTGATCTGGAGGGATCTGAGTGAAAGGCTCTACGCCAGTCAGATCACGCAACCTTGCTTGAAGCTCGCTGATAACCTTGGCCTTGGCCATCAACTCCCAGTTGGTCTGCGTCTCGATGTCCGTGGCTCTTCTATTGGCATCTGACGCAGCGACAAGTGCGCGGTTCAGTTCAGTCCGCAACCGATCCCGCTCCCTTGAGACCTC
>JALYPE010000493.1 GCA_030856525.1 Pseudomonadota bacterium
TGCGGAAACAGTGCGTAATCCTGGAACACCATGCCAATGCGGCGTTTGTCCGGCGCAAGGGTGTAACCGGCACGGGAGATGGTCTCGCCCGCGAGAGTGATGTCGCCTTCGTGCACCGGCTCGAAACCGGCAATTGCGCGCAGGGTAGTGGTTTTGCCGCAACCCGAGGAGCCGAGCAGGCAGCCGATGTCACCGGCGTTCAAGTGCAGGTTGAGGTTCTGCACCACGCGTTGATCCTGGTAACCACAGGCGAGGTTGCGCAGGTTGAGCAGTAATGGCTGGCTCATGCGTGGTGGTACGCCGGTTCGACGAGAAACTCGAGCAGGGCCTTTTGCGCGTGCAGACGATTTTCCGCCTGATCCCAAGCCACAGAGCGTTTGTCGT
Organism: Pseudomonadota bacterium; assembly: GCA_030856525.1. Taxonomy (GTDB): domain Bacteria; phylum Pseudomonadota; class Gammaproteobacteria; order Pseudomonadales; family Pseudomonadaceae; genus Aquipseudomonas. Next base: position 385 of record JALYPE010000493.1, read on the forward strand.
CGAGCACGTCGAGACTGATTTCCTCGCCGCGGTGGGCAGGCAGGCAATGCATGAACAAGACATCCTCGGCAGCCAGATCGAGCAGGGCGCGGGTAACCTGATACGGCGCGAACAGCTTCAAGCGCTTGGCGGTTTCCTCTTCCTGACCCATCGAGGTCCAGACGTCGGTGCTCACCAGATGAGCGCCGCGCACGGCCTCCTGCGGATCACGAACGATGGTCACCCGATCACCGGCCTGGGCGACGAATTCAGGATTGGGTTCGAAGCCTTCCGGGCAGGCGATGCGCAGCTGGAAGTCGAACTGGATCGCCGCTTCTATATAGCTGTTGCACATGTTGTTGCCGTCGCCGATCCACGCAACGGTCTTGCCCTGGATCGAGCCGCGGTGTTCGAGGAACGTCTGCATGTCGGCCAGTAACTGGCACGGGTGCAGGTCATCGGACAGCCCGTTGATCACCGGCACGCGGGAGTTCGCCGCAAACTCGGTCAGGGTGCTGTGAGCAAAGGTACGGATCATCACCGCGTCGAGCATGCTCGACATGACGATCGCGCAGTCGCCGATCGGCTCGCCACGGCCCAGTTGCGTGTCGCGTGGGGACAGGAAAATCGCCTGGCCGCCAAGCTGGATCATGCCGGCTTCAAAGGAGATCCGCGTGCGGGTCGAGGACTTTTCGAAGATCATCCCGAGCACGCGGTTTTTCAGAGGCTCGAACAGTACGCCGCGGTTACGCAGGTCTTTGAGCTCAACGCCTCGACGGATCACGCTGACCAGCTCTTCGGGCGTGCAATCCATCAGTGAGAGAAAGTGCCTTGCGCTCATCATTGACTACCTTTTTGCAACGGACCGCAGATACTCAAAGCCTTGTTTAACGGAACAACGGGCGAGACCTGCGGCGTAAGCCGCACGGGGCGACGAAATAGGGGAAGGCGCGATCTTATAATTAAATGTCGCGTCTTTCCAATAGAGGCTACGGTGTTTGGGGATTTCAGAGGGGCTACGGGATGACCGCAGTAGCGCATTCGAAGCCTGTTTCCTGACAGCAGCCGCCCATTTGTACACCGTGCTCGCCGGGCTTTGCAATCAAAGCGGGCAGCGATGGCGCGCTGATGGTCGGTTTCCTGCGCAGGATTTTGATGAATGACAGAGAATGTGCTCCCCTTGAGCCACTTGCTAATGCATAGTGCTGGGTTATAAATAAGACACGAGCGACGCAGGAAGCCTTCGAAATGGAATCGAAAGAACAACAGTTGATGGAATTACTTGGCCTGACGGCCCGCTCGCTGACTCACCTCACTGCGTCCATGACCTCAATGTCCTTTGAGTTGTTGCGCAGTAACGACGAAATCACCAAAGCCGCCGGCCGGCGAATGATTGATCGCATGGCCACCATCAGCGCAGGACTCGACGAGCACTGGCGATTGATCGGCGAACTGACCGGCGTGCATGTCGCTCACGAGCAGATCGAGACGATCCAGGAGATTCAGTTGCAGGCACCGCCAAGGCTGCCGGCGAACTGATCTCGGGGTGCCATCGGCTGGCCTGATGGTCGCCGATTCACGAGACGAACGTAGCTGGCGCAACAGCTGGGCTCGGGCCATAGTTTTGTTCCCGCGGTCGATATCGTCCGCCCAGAACAGACAGAGACTGGCCATGACCAAGACTCTCCATCACCGTGCCTGCCACCTGTGTGAAGCCATCTGCGGCCTGACCATCGAGACGACCGAAGCCGCTGGCGACGTGCAGATCACCTCGATCAAGGGGGATCCGCTGGACACTTTCAGCCGCGGGCACATTTGCCCGAAGGCTGTCGCCTTGCAGGATATCCAGAACGATCCAGACCGTTTGCGCCAACCGATGTTGCGCGTGGGCAGCGAATGGCAGCCTATTGAGTGGGAAGATGCCTTCAGTCTTGTCGCCGAACGTCTGGTAGCGATTCAACAGCGTCACGGACAGAATGCGGTGGCGGTCTATCAAGGCAATCCCAGCGTTCACAATTATGGCTTGATGACCCACAGCAATTACTTTCTCGGCCTGCTGAAAACCCGCAACCGATTTTCCGCGACATCCGTCGACCAGTTGCCCCATCATTTGAGCAGTCATCTGATGTACGGCCACGGGTTGCTGCTGCCGATCCCGGACATTGATCACACAGACTTCATGCTGATCCTCGGCGGTAATCCACTGGCGTCCAACGGCAGCATCATGACCGTACCGGATGTGGAGAAGCGCCTGAAAGCCATTCAGGCTCGCGGCGGCAAAGTGGTAGTGGTCGATCCACGTCGTAGCGAAACGGCGGCGATTGCCGATCAGCATCTGTTCGTGCGGCCGGGAGGCGATGCGGCATTATTGTTCGGCTTGCTCAACACCTTGTTCGCCGAAGGCCTTACCCGTGACGGTCACTTGCCGGTGGACGGCCTGGACGAAGTGCGCGAAGCCATCGCCTCGTTCACGGCCGAAGCCATGAGCCCGATGTGCGCGGTGCCGGCCGAGCAGATCCGCCAATTGGCG
>JALYPE010000516.1 GCA_030856525.1 Pseudomonadota bacterium
GAGCGTGCGCAGGGCCTGGCAGATAGAGCGCTGAAAGGGGGTCATGGCATCGTCGCCAATCCACGCCTCGAAAAAGTCACCGAGTATATAAAGTGCACTCGCCGAACGGGCGCGGCCGGCGAGCAAATCCAGAAACGCCCGGGTAATGTCCGGGCGCTCCTCTTCCAGATGCAAATCTGAAATCAGCAGTATCACTCAATGATCTCGGCTTTCTCGATGATCACGTCTTCTGCAGGTACATCTTGATGGCCAGCCTTGGAAGTGGTGGCAACGCCTTTGATCTTGTCGACAACGTCGGTGCCTGCAACGACTTTGGCGAACACCGCGTAGCCCCAACCCTGAGTGGTCTTGGCGCTGTGGTTGAGGAAGCTGTTGTCAGCGACGTTGATGAAGAACTGCGCGGACGCCGAATGCGGCTCCATGGTGCGGGCCATGGCGACGGTGTACTTCTCGTTCGGCAGACCGTTGTCGGCTTCGTTCTGGATGCTTGGGCGCTTGTCTTTCTTTTCTTTCATGCCAGGCTCGAAACCGCCGCCCTGGACCATGAAGTTACCGATAACGCGGTGGAAAACCGTGTTTTCGTAGTGACCGGCTTTGACGTACTCGATGAAGTTGGCAACGGTCAGCGGTGCCTTTTCAGCGTTCAGTTCCAGGACGATGTCGCCGTGGTTGGTGGTCAGTTTGACTTGGGTCATGATCGGTACTCTTTTATGGAGAAGCGTGTTCAAGGAATTCGTGGGTTTCGAGCATTTGGGCCCTTAACCGGTCCGGCCAGCAGCAGCCGAGGTGCGCAGTTTAGCGCGACAGGCGTTAATTTCGAGTCGGTTTTTCAAAACAGGTGCATTAAACGCAGCTGATTTAGGGCCTGCTCTGTCAGCGCCTTGACGGCATCGGCTATGATAGCGGCTTTGTTTTGTCTGGCTGTCTTCCGGCCGCGCACTTGTACGTCCAAGGATCCTATGAGCAAGCCCACTGTCGACCCTACCTCGAATGCCAAGACCGGCCCTGCCGTGCCGGTCAATTTCCTGCGCCCGATCATCCAGGCGGACCTGGACTCGGGTAAGCACACGCAGATCGTCACCCGTTTCCCGCCAGAGCCCAACGGCTACCTGCACATCGGTCACGCCAAGTCGATCTGTGTGAACTTCGGTCTGGCACAGGAATTCGGCGGCGTCACGCACCTGCGTTTCGACGACACCAACCCGGCCAAGGAAGACCAGGAATACATCGACGCGATCGAAAGCGACGTCAAATGGCTGGGCTTCGAATGGTCCGGCGAAGTGCGCTACGCCTCGCAGTATTTCGACCAGCTGCACGATTGGGCCGTCGAGCTGATCAAGGCCGGCAAGGCTTACGTGGATGACCTCAGCCCGGAACAGGCCAAGGAATATCGCGGAACGCTGACCGAGCCGGGCAAGAACAGCCCGTTCCGTGACCGTTCGGTCGAAGAAAACCTCGACTGGTTTGCCCGCATGCGCGCCGGCGAATTCCCGGACGGCGCCCGCGTGCTGCGGGCCAAGATCGACATGGCCTCGCCGAACATGAACCTGCGCGACCCGATCATGTACCGCATCCGCCATGCCCACCACCACCAGACCGGTGACAAGTGGTGCATCTACCCGAACTATGACTTCACCCACGGTCAGTCGGACGCCATCGAAGGCATCACCCACTCGATCTGCACCCTGGAATTCGAAAGCCATCGTCCGCTGTACGAGTGGTTCCTCGAGCACCTGCCGGTGCCGGCAAACCCGCGCCAGTACGAATTCAGCCGTCTGAACCTGAACTACACGATCACCAGCAAGCGCAAGCTCAAGCAGCTGGTTGACGAGAAGCACGTGTTTGGCTGGGATGACCCGCGCATGTCGACCCTGTCGGGCTTCCGCCGTCGCGGCTACACCCCGGCATCGATCCGCAACTTCTGCGACATGGTCGGCACCAACCGTTCCGACGGCGTGGTCGATTTCGGCATGCTTGAGTTCAGCATCCGTCAGGACCTGGACCAGAACGCCCCGCGCGCCATGTGCGTGCTGCGTCCGCTGAAGGTGGTGATCACCAACTACCCGGAAGACCAGGTCGATCACCTCGAACTGCCGCGTCACCCGCAGAAAGAAGAACTCGGCGTGCGCAAGCTGCCGTTCTCCCGTGAAATCTACATCGACCGTGACGACTTCATGGAAGAGCCGCCGAAAGGCTACAAGCGTCTGGAGCCGAATGGCGAAGTGCGTTTGCGCGGCAGCTACGTGATCCGTGCTGACGAAGCGATCAAGGACGCCGACGGCAACATCGTCGAACTGCGTTGCTCGTACGACCCGGAAACCCTCGGCAAAAACCCTGAAGGCCGCAAGGTCAAAGGCGTTGTGCATTGGGTGCCGGCGGCTGCAAGCATCGAGTGCGAAGTGCGTTTGTACGATCGCCTGTTCCGTTCGCCGAACCCTGAGAAAGCTGAAGACAGCGCCAGTTTCCTGGACAACATCAACCCTGACTCGCTGCAAGTGCTGACCGGTTGTCGTGCCGAACCCTCGCTGGGCAATGCACAGCCGGAAGACCGTTTCCAGTTCGAGCGCGAAGGTTACTTCTGCGCGGACATCAAGGACTCGAAACCAGGTCGTCCGGTGTTCAACCGTACCGTGACCTTGCGTGATTCGTGGGGCCAGTGATTCAAGGAACCTCTAAAGTGCTTTCGATCTACAACACGCTCACCAAGAGCAAAGAAGTCTTCAAGCCGCTGGATGGCAACAAGGTGCGCATGTACGTGTGCGGCATGACCGTGTACGACTACTGCCACCTTGGTCATGGTCGCAGCATGGTCGCGTTCGACCTGGTGACCCGCTGGTTGCGCTTCAGCGGTTACGACCTGACCTACGTGCGCAACATCACCGACATTGACGACAAGATCATCAATCGGGCCAATGAGAATGGCGAGTCGTTCGAAGCCTTGACCGAGCGCATGATCGCGGCGATGCACGAAGACGAAGCGCGCCTGAACATCCAGAAGCCGGACATGGAGCCTCGCGCCACCGATCACATTCCGGGCATGCTGAGCATGATCCAGACCCTGATCGACAAGGGTTATGCCTACGCGGCGAGCAATGGCGACGTGTACTACCGCGTGGCGAAATTCATGGGCTACGGCAAGCTGTCGCGCAAGAAGATCGAAGACCTGCGCATTGGCGCGCGGATCGAAGTCGACGAGTCGAAACAGGACCCGCTGGACTTCGTGCTGTGGAAGGCGACCAAGCCGGGTGAGCCAAGCTGGCCTTCGCCGTGGGGCGACGGGCGTCCGGGCTGGCACATCGAGTGCTCGGTGATGTCGACCTGCTGCCTCGGCGAGACCTTCGACATTCATGGCGGCGGCAGTGACCTCGAGTTCCCGCACCACGAAAACGAAATCGCCCAGAGCGAAGCGGCCACCGGCAAGCCCTACGCCAACGCGTGGATGCATTGCGGGATGATCCGCATCAATGGCGAGAAGATGTCCAAGTCCTTGAACAACTTCTTCACCATTCGCGACGTGCTGGAAAAGTATCACCCGGAAGTCGTGCGTTACTTGCTGGTGTCGAGCCATTACCGCAGCGCGATCAACTATTCGGAAGACAACCTCAAGGACGCCAAAGGCGCGCTCGAGCGTTTCTACCATGCGTTGAAAGGCCTGCCGACAGTGGCGCCGGCCGGTGGCGAAGCGTTCGTGACGCGGTTTACCGAAGTCATGAACGACGACTTCGGCACGCCCGAAGCCTGCGCGGTGCTGTTCGAGATGGTCCGCGAGATCAACCGTCTGCGCGAGAGTGATCTTGCGGCGGCGGCGGGTCTGGCGGCACGCTTGAAAGAACTGGCCAGCGTGCTGGGCGTGTTGCAGCTGGAAGCCGATGACTTCCTCCAGGCCGGCGCGGAAGGGCGGGTGGATGCGGCTGAAGTTGATGCGCTGATTGCTGCGCGTCTGGCGGCCCGTGCTGGAAAGGACTGGGCTGAGTCCGACCGTATCCGCGACCAGTTGACCGCGATGGGCGTGGTGCTGGAAGACGGGAAGGGTGGCACGACCTGGCGATTGGCTGACTGATTG
>JALYPE010000545.1 GCA_030856525.1 Pseudomonadota bacterium
GACGTGCAGTGAAGCCGGCGTTTTAGGGCCACTCGTGGGGCTGGTCGGTAGTCTCCAGGCGCTGGAAGCGTTGAAGCTTTTGGCTGGTTTTGGCGAACCACTGGTGGGGCGGCTGTTGTTGATCGACGCCTTGGGCTCGCGTTTCCGTGAGCTGCGAGTCAAGCGTGATCCGGGTTGCAGCGTCTGTGGGCCGAAACATGCGTGAAGCGCCCATCGGCGTATTCGACTCCGGGGTCGGTGGCTTGTCGGTGCTTGGCGAAATCCAGCGCTTGCTGCCGCAGGAATCGTTGTTGTACGTCGCCGATTGCGGCAACGTTCCCTACGGCGAGAAAACTCCGGAATTCATCCGTCAGCGTTGCAGCGTCATGGCCGGTTTTTTTCGTCAGCAGGGTGCAAAGGCGCTGGTGCTTGCCTGTAACACTGCGACGGTGGCGGGCGTCGCTGATTTGCGCCGCGATTATCCCGACTGGCCCATTGTCGGCATGGAGCCGGCGGTCAAGCCTGCTGCCGCCGCGACCCGCAGCGGCGTGGTCGGAGTGCTGGCCACGACCGGCACTTTGCAGAGCGCCAAATTCGCGGCATTGCTCGACCGATTTGCGACCGATGTGCGAGTGATTACCCAGCCGTGTCCGGGTCTGGTGGAGCTGATTGAAAACGGCGACCTGCACAGCCCGGTCCTGCGCCAACTGCTGGAAGGCTATGTCCAGCCGTTGTTGGCGGCTGGATGTGACACGATTATTCTCGGCTGCACACACTATCCGTTTCTAAAGCCTATGCTCAAAAAGATGATCCCGGATGATATCTGCCTGATTGATACGGGCGCGGCGGTAGCCAGGCAACTGGAGCGTCTTTTGCGTGAGCGGGATCTTCTGGCACGTGGGCCGGCGACGGAGGCTACGTTCTGGACCAGTGCGGATGACCAGCATTTCAGAAATATCCTGCCCCTAATGTGGGAATCGTCTGCTAGCGTACGACGCTTCGATATGTAAAAATTTTGTGAATTTAGTGATTACTTCGGTGAACTTCTGATTAATCACTGATTTCTATTGCTAGTCTGTCCGATAGCAAAAAAACACTCAGGGACCAAAAAAGGAAGTTTCCGTGAAGCGACTATTCTGCTTGGCCGCGATTGCGGCCGCATTTATGGGGCACACTTTCACCGCACAGGCGGCGGGTGTGGAATTCGGCGTCGGCTCGACCAGCGATTCGACCATGACTTATCGGCTGGGTATGCAGTTCGATTGGGACAAGAGCTGGCTGCAAAGTGATGTCGGTCGCGTGACCGGTTACTGGAGCGGCGCCTATACCTATTGGGAAGGCGACAAGACCTCCAGCAACAACAGCCTGTCGTTCTCGCCAGTGTTCGTTTACGAATTTGCCGGTGAAAACGTCAAGCCTTATGTTGAAGCCGGTATTGGTGTGGCGTTCTTCTCCAACACCGAATACGAAGACAACAACATTGGCAGCTCTTTCCAGTTTGAAGACCGCATCGGTTTCGGCTTGCGCTTGAAAGGCGGACATGAAGTCGGGATCCGTGCGACGCACTATTCCAACGCCGGTCTGAGCAGTGACAACGATGGCGTAGAGAGCTACGCGTTGCACTACACAATGCCGCTGTAAGATATCTACGATCTGTATTCGCAAGACTTGCCCGCGAAGGCGCTTGTACATTCAACATAGTTGTTGGATGGCAGGCACCCATCGCGAGCAGGCTAACTCCCATATTTTTACAGCGGTCGTTTTTCAGCGATACGCCGTGGTAATGCCCTGGCGCTCTTCGAGGCATTCGGGCGCGCCCATTTCGAACTCTCTGCAAATCAGCGGACGCTTCTCGTAGATCGTGCACATCATGCTGTCGCGATCGAGCGCAGCGCACCAGCCGTCGTCCAGACGCAACATGACTTCCCCACCCCAATCATCGGTATCGATGAATCGTTCGGGCACACCGGTGTCCGTGATCAGCATGACTTCGAGCTGACAACAGCAGGCTGCGCAGGTCGAGCACGTGACCGCGGGCTCGACGATTTGCGTATGGGCAATGGTTTTCATGGGGCGCAGTGTAAGGC
>JALYPE010000553.1 GCA_030856525.1 Pseudomonadota bacterium
AGAAATACCCGGCCATTCTCGATCGCGTTCATGGCGTGACCGAAGAAACCACCACCGGCGTTCACCGCCTGCTGGACATGCTGGCCAAGGGCGAGCTGAAAATCCCGGCCATCAACGTCAACGACTCGGTGACCAAGAGCAAGAACGACAACAAGTACGGCTGCCGTCACAGCCTGAATGACGCGATCAAGCGCGGTACCGACCACCTGCTGTCCGGCAAGCAAGCGCTGGTCATCGGTTACGGTGACGTGGGCAAGGGCTCCGCTCAGTCCCTGCGTCAGGAAGGCATGATCGTTAAAGTCTCCGAAGTTGACCCGATCTGCGCCATGCAAGCCTGCATGGACGGTTTTGAACTGGTTTCGCCGTTCATTGACGGCATCAACGACGGCACCGAAGCAAGCATCGACAAAGCGCTGCTGGGCAAGATCGACCTGATCGTGACCACCACCGGCAACGTCAATGTCTGCGATTCGAACATGCTCAAAGCCCTGAAGAAGCGCGCTGTGGTGTGCAACATTGGCCACTTCGACAACGAAATCGACACCGCTTTCATGCGCAAGAACTGGGCATGGGAAGAAGTGAAGCCGCAGGTTCACAAAATCCACCGCACCGGTCCTGGTTCGTTCGATGCGCAGAACGATGACTACCTGATTCTGCTGGCTGAAGGCCGCCTGGTGAACCTGGGCAACGCCACCGGTCACCCGAGCCGCATCATGGACGGTTCGTTCGCCAACCAGGTGTTGGCGCAGATCTTCCTGTTCGGCCAGAAGTACGCCGACCTGTCGCCAGCCCAGAAAGCCGAGCGCCTGACCGTTGAAGTACTGCCGAAGAAACTCGACGAAGAAGTGGCCCTGGAAATGGTCCGCGGTTTCGGTGGCGTGGTCACTCAACTGACCAAGCAACAGGCTGACTACATCGGCGTCACCGTCGAAGGCCCGTTCAAGCCGCACGCTTACCGTTACTGATCGGCCGGCTCTACCTGTGTAGGAGCGAGCTTGCTCGCGATGGACGTTAACGATGACGCGTGCTGTCTGGATAAGCGCGATGCTCTTACGTTTTTCGCGAGCAAGCTCGCTCCTACAGGGGGGCCAGCGTCCGCCTTACGCGTTTCCAAGGATATGACCATGTCCCAAGACCGTCGCTACAGCTTCGAGTTCTTCCCTACGAAGACCGACGCTGGGCATGAAAAGCTGCTCGCCACTGCTCGTCAGCTGGCCACATATAACCCCGATTTCTTCTCCTGCACTTACGGCGCTGGCGGTTCGACCCGCGATCGCACGCTCAACACCGTGTTGCAGCTTGAAAGTGAAGTCAAAATCCCTGCCGCTCCGCATCTGTCCTGCGTTGGCGACAGCAAGGCCGACCTGCGCGACCTGCTCGCTCAATACAAATCGGCCGGCATCAAACGTATTGTTGCTTTGCGCGGTGACCTGCCTTCGGGCATGGGCATGGCCAGCGGCGAAATGCGCCACGCCAACGATCTGGTTGAATTCATTCGTGAAGAAACCGCTGACCATTTCCACATCGAAGTCGCCGCCTACCCGGAGATGCATCCGCAAGCGCGGAACTTTGAAGACGATCTGGCCAATTTCGTGCGCAAAGCCAACGCCGGAGCGGACAGTGCGATCACCCAGTACTTCTTCAACGCCGACAGCTATTTCTATTTTGTCGAACGAGTACGGGCGCTGGGCGTGAACATCCCCATCGTGCCGGGGATCATGCCGATCACCAATTACAGCAAGCTCGCGCGTTTCTCCGATGCCTGTGGTGCGGAAATTCCGCGCTGGATCCGCAAGCAGCTGGAAGCCTACGGCGATGACACCGCGAGCATTCAGCGTTTTGGTGAGCAGGTCATCACCGAAATGTGTGAACGCCTGTTGCAGGGTGGCGCACCCGGGTTGCACTTCTACACATTGAACCAGGCTGAAGCGAGTCTGGCGGTGTGGAATAATTTGCAGTTGCCGCGTTAATAGACGTTTCGAGCAAGATCAAGAGATCGCAGCCTCGGTTTACTCGGCAGCTCCTACGAGGGGGTGTGGGGTTGACCGGGCGGCGATTTTTTGCTTTTTCGCTGCTTAAAATGTGAAGCAACACACGGAGATAGAGCTTCTGCATGCGGTTTCTGGCTCTTTGCGGTTTCTCGTCGTAATCTCAAGCCATGCCTTGGATTGCCCAGTTACTCACCGTGCTGCTATTCACTTGCCTGAGCGTGACTGCCCGGGGCGAGAAACTGCGCATTGTCACCGAGCCGTGGGCCCCCTATGTTTATGAGCAAGACGGCAAGGCACTAGGTCTGGATTATGAAACGACGGCCATCGTCTTCAAACGGCTGGGCATCGAAGTGGACTGGCAATTCCTGCCATGGAAGCGCTGTCTGTCCATGCTCGAGCAAGGTCAGGCTGATGGCGCGCTGGATATTTTCCACAGTACCGAGCGCGATGCGAGCCTGCTCTACCCGAGCGAGCCATTGTCCGAAGTGCAGTTCGTCATGTTCTACGCCAACGAGCGCCCTCATCCGTTCCGCACCCTCGAAGACCTGCGCGGCCTGACCGTCGGCACCTCGCCGGGCTACCTCTACAGTGATGATTTTCGCAATTCAACACTGTTCACCCGCGAACCGGCGCCCAGCCATGAAGCCAACTTCGGCAAACTTTTACGCGGACGTATCGACTTGCTGATCACCGACCGCCGCGTCGGCCAGCACTTGCTCGACGAACTGAATATCCGCAACCAGGTCAGTGAAAACCCCACCATCATCAGCCAGCAGAGTCAGTTTCTGGCGGTGCGCCGCAATGCCGGCATGGACCTGCTGGTGCAGCGCTTTGGTGCCGAACTCAAGCGTTTCAAACGTGAGCCCGCCTATGCGGAACTGAGCGCGCGATACGGTGCCGGGCCGGCTGCCGGCGCAAATGCCGCCAATGTGACGAACAGCATCGAAAAAAACCGTTGAGCAGCAGGAAAGCGGCGCGCAGTGATTGCTCTGTTATACTCCGGCCTTCCCGCCAGGCTCACGCCCGGACGCTCGGAACCGTTAAAGGCATCTCGACCCCGCTACAGCGCAGCTTTGCAGCCCGCGCGAGCACTCCAGACAAGCCTTCGTGACCCAGCAGGACCGGACGGGATTGCGTTCCTCTTAAACGCCATTCGCGCCAGGCAAGACTCCCATTGGGCCAAGCCCTAACTAAAACAGGATTACTCATGTCCTTTGCTTCCCTCGGTCTCTCCGAGGCTTTAGTCCGTGCCATCGAGGCGGCGGGCTACACCGAGCCTACTCCGGTGCAACAGCGGGCCATCCCCGCCGTGTTGCAAGGTCGCGACCTGATGGTTGCGGCTCAGACAGGTACTGGTAAAACCGGCGGCTTCGCCCTTCCGATTCTGGAGCGGTTGTTCCCCAACGGTCACCCGGACAAATCCCAGCGCCACGGCCCACGCCAACCCCGAGTGCTGGTCCTTACGCCGACCCGCGAACTGGCGGCTCAAGTACACGAAAGCTTCAAGGTCTATGCTCGTGACCTGAAATTCGTCAGCGCCTGCATCTTCGGCGGCGTCGGCATGAACCCGCAGGTTCAGGCCATGTCCCGTGGTGTCGACGTGCTGGTGGCCTGCCCGGGCCGACTGCTCGACCTCGCCGGTCAAGGCAGCGTTGACCTGTCCCACGTGGAAATCCTCGTGCTGGACGAAGCCGACCGCATGCTCGACATGGGCTTCGTCCATGACGAGAAAAAGGTGCTGGCCCGTCTGCCGAGCAAACGACAGAACCTGCTGTTCTCGGCGACGTTCTCCAAAGACATCACCGACCTCGCCGGCAAGCTCCTGCACAACCCGGAACGCATTGAAGTCACGCCGCCGAACACTACGGTCGAGCGCATTGAACAGCGTGTTTTCCGTCTGCCGGCCAACCACAAGCGTTCGCTGCTGGCGCATTTGATCACCGCAGGCGCCTGGGAACAGGTGCTGGTGTTCACCCGTACCAAACACGGCGCCAACCGTCTGGCCGAGTACCTGGACAAACACGGCCTGACCGCCGTCGCGATCCACGGCAACAAAAGCCAGAACGCGCGGACCAAAGCCCTGGCCGACTTCAAGGCCGGCGAAGTGCGCATCCTCGTGGCGACCGATATCGCCGCTCGTGGCCTGGACATCGACCAGTTGCCACACGTGGTCAACTTCGAATTGCCGAACGTCGATGAAGATTACGTTCACCGTATCGGCCGTACCGGCCGTGCCGGTCGTTCGGGCGAAGCGATCTCGCTGGTTGCTCCGGACGAAGAGAAGCTGCTCAAAAGCATCGAGCGCATGACCAAGCAGAAGATTGCCGATGGCGATCTGATGGGTTTCGACTCCAGCGCTGTAGAAGCCGAGAAGCCTGAAGCCCGCGAGCGTCCGGATGTGCGTAACCCGCGCAACCCACGTGGCCCGCGAGGCGATGGCCCGAACGGCGGTGGCGGTGGCGGCGGTCGCAAGGACAAAGGCAAGGACAAGGGCGGCAAGGAAAAACCTGCTGCCACTGGCCGTGCCGATCGTCCGGCGCGTGAGCACAAACCGCGCGAAGGCACACCGGCGCGCGAGCAACAGCGCCCGGCGCCACGTGCGGCTTCCGCTGATCGCGCCCCAGATGAGTTCCTCGACGACGACATCGATAACTTCGGTAATCGCGTTGACTACGTTCCGCAAGCCAAACCGGCTCAAGGCCGTGGTCGTCGTCCGGGTGCCCCGGCACCAGGCACGGCAGCCGGCGCAGGTGCAACTGCAGGCGCAGGTGCTCCACGCGGCGGCAAGCCACAGGGTCGCCAAAGCGGTCCGCGCAGCAGCGACGGTGCCAGCACTGGCA
>JALYPE010000562.1 GCA_030856525.1 Pseudomonadota bacterium
ACGCAGAGCATTTCGTACAGCAGGTTGGCGGCCAGCAGCGAGGTGTTGCCGGTGGTGTCGTAAGCCGGCGAGACTTCTACCAGATCGCAACCGATCAGGTCGAGACCCTGGCAACCGCGAACGATCTCGATTGCCTGAATGGTCGTCAGACCGCCGATTTCCGGGGTGCCGGTACCGGGTGCCCAGGCTGGATCGATGCCGTCGATGTCAAAACTCAGGTACACCGGACCGTTGCCGACTTTCTCGCGGACTTCAGCCATCAGTGGCGCCAGGGATTTGTGCCAGCACTCTTCGGCCTGAACCACGCGGAAGCCTTGTTTGCGGCTCCAATTGAAATCTTCGGAGGTGTAGCCTTGAGCGCGCAGACCGATCTGCACGACGCGATCGCAATCGATCAGGCCTTCTTCGGCAGCCCGACGGAAGGTAGTGCCGTGGGCGATTTTCTCGCCAAACATGTGATCGTTCACATCCGCGTGGGCGTCGATGTGCACCAGGCCGACCTTGCCGTGTTTTTTGTGGATGGCACGCAGGATCGGCAGGGTGATGGTGTGGTCACCGCCCAGCGTCAGCGGGATCACGTTGTGTTCGAGGATGGCGTCGTAGGATTCTTCGATGATCCGCACGGCGTCCAGCAGGTTGAACGTGTTGATCGCCACGTCACCGATGTCGGCGACCGACAGGGAGTCGAACGGTGCGGCGCCGGTGGCCATGTTGTACGGGCGGATCATTACGGATTCGGCGCGGATTTCGCGAGGTCCGAAGCGGGTGCCTGGGCGCAGGGAAGTGCCGATGTCCAGCGGTACGCCAACGAAGGCAGCATCCAGGCCGGCAGCGGTGGGCATATGGGGGAGTCGCATCATGGTGGCGATGCCGCCGAAGCGCGGCATTTCGTTGCCGCCCAGTGGTTGGTGAAGAATCTTGTCCACGGGTAGGGCCTCATCGTCGTTGTTTTATTTATATCGGTTGCACGCCTGGAGAGAGACGGGCACCGGAGTGGGGCCGATTCTGCAAAATGTAGTGGCCGGAAAGAATCGCTACGGGCAAATACTTAGTTCAGATTTTTCTAAACTAATGGCTGGTACAGAGATAGACTGTCGGCCAAATGCGCACCCTTGTGGTGAGGGGATTTATCCCCGTTCGGCTGCGTAGCAGTCGTAAAATTTGGGGCGGCTTCGCCACCCAGCGGGGATAAATCCCGTCGCCACAGGATTGAAGTTCTCCAGGATCGAAATCACAGGATTGAAATTCCGTAAGATTGAAATTCTCCAGAATTGAAATTTCCCAGCATTGAAACTCGCCCGGTGTTTGGAGCTCCCCCATGGCCAACGCGTTACCCGACCTGAAACTCCTGCGCATTTTTGTCAGCGTGGTCCGGCATCAAGGCTTCGCCACCGCGCAGCAAGAGCTCAACCTCTCGACATCGGCGATCAGTACCTACATGAGCCAGCTCGAAGCGGCGCTCGGTCTGGTGCTGTGCCATCGCGGGCGCGGCGGTTTCAGCCTGACCAGCAAAGGCGAGCTGTTCCATCAGGAAACCCTGCGCCTGCTCGGTGAGCTGGAAGGCTTCGAGCAATATGCCGCTGCACTTAAAGGCGAGCTGCGCGGCACGCTGAACCTCGGCGTGATCGATTCCACTGTCAGCGACAAGGCTCTGCCATTCGCCGAAGCCATCGGCGCCTACAGCCAGGAACACCCGGCCGTGCATTTGCACCTGTCGGTGATGAGCCCGTACGAGCTGCAACTGGGCGTGCAGGACAACCGTCTCGATCTGGCCATCGGCGCGTTTTCCACGCGCATGAGCGGCCTGGTCTACATGCCGCTTTACCGTGAGCAACACTGGCTGTATTGCAGCAGTCGCCATCCGCTGTTCACCGAACGGCGTATCCCCGAGCAAGTGATCACACAGCAGCGCATGGTCGGTCGCGGCTACTGGAGCCAGGCAGAACTGGCGCGCCACGGCTTCAAGCACAGCGCCGCGACCGTGGAAAGTATGGAAGCGCAGCTGATTCTGGTGCTGTCCGGCGCCTACATCGGATACCTGCCGGAGCACTATGCCCAGGCCTGGGCTGACAAGGGCGATCTGCGCGTTCTGCTGCCGGCGACCTTCGGTTATCAGGCGCCGTTTTCGATGATCGTACGCCGTGGCCGCAGCCGTGAACCGTTGATCCAGACGTTCCGCGACTTGCTCAAAGCGCAGCTCAATCCGGTTGCCTGAAGGAAGCCCAGCCATGCCCAGAATTCACTGCCCGCGCTGCCTGCGCCCCGACAGCCATTGCCTGTGTGCGCTAATTCCCCACCTCGACAGCCGCACCCGCGTGCTGTTGTTGCAGCATCCGAGTGAAGTGAGTCATGCGCTGAACACGGCGCGGTTGGCGGCGTTGGGCCTGAGCAATGCCGAGCTGATTGTCGGTGAGGTATTCGAGAATTTGCCAGCGTTGCTGAATCAGCCCGGTTATCGCGCACGGTTGCTGTTTCCGGCGGCTGATGCGCAGACGTTGCAGACTTACGCTGGGAACGATGAGCCGATGCTGCTGGTGGTCCCGGACGGGACCTGGCGAAAGGCGAGTAAAATGTTGCACCTCAATCCGCTGCTGGCAGCATTGCCGCGAGTGACGCTGGCGGCGGGCGCGGTGTCGCGTTATCGCTTGCGCAAGGCCCCGGGGCCGGGCGCATTGTCAACGATCGAAGCGATTGTACAGGCGTTGCAGACGCTCGAAGCGCCAGCGGAATTCGACGCGTTATTGAAGCCGTTCGACGCGTTGATCGAAGGGCAGATTGCGGCGATGGGGCAGGAGACCTACCAGCGTAACCATGGCGGGTGATGGCCTTGTGGTGAGGGGGCTTGTCGGATCGCCGCACCGCCCCGTTGGGCTGCGAAGCGGCCCCAAAACATTCAACCCGGCCGAGAGTTGTGCTGGATAGATAGGTTGGGAG
>JALYPE010000595.1 GCA_030856525.1 Pseudomonadota bacterium
TGGTGAAGCCGTTGATCGACAGGCCTGGGAAGGCCACGGCACTTTCGACACCTGGCTGTTTCAGGGCCAGGTCGGACATGCGTTTGATCACGTCTTCGGTGCGGTCCAGGCTCGCGGCATCCGGCAATTGCGCGAAGGCCACCAGGTATTGCTTGTCCTGGCCGGGGACAAAACCGGTCGGCGTGCTGGAGAAACCGAAGAAGGTCAGCACCATCAAACCGGCGTAAACGATCATGGCGATGCCGCTGCTGCGGATGACCCGGCCCACCGTCCCGACATAGCCATGGCTGGCACGTTCGAAGAACCGGTTGAACGGACGGAACAGCCAGCCGCCCAACAGTTTGTCGAGCACTTTGGTAAAGCGGTCTTTTGGCGCGTCGTGGCTCCTGAGCAGCACGGCGGCCAGGGCAGGCGAGAGTGTCAGCGAGTTGAACGCGGAGATCACGGTCGAGATGGCAATGGTCAGGGCAAACTGTTTGTAGAACTGGCCGGTGAGTCCGGAAATGAACGCCGCCGGGATAAACACCGCACACAGCACCAGTGCCGTCGCGATGATCGGCCCGGTCACCTCACGCATGGCTTTCTTGGTGGCTTCTACGGGCGTTTCGCCCAGCTCGATGTGCCGTTCGACGTTCTCCACCACCACGATCGCGTCGTCGACCACGATACCGATGGCCAACACCAACCCGAACAATGACAAGGCATTCAACGAGAAGCCAAACAGGTGCATCACGGCAAACGTACCGATCAACGAGACCGGCACCGCCACCAGCGGAATGATCGAGGCGCGCCAGGTTTGCAGGAACAGGATCACCACCAGCACCACGAGGATCAGTGCTTCGAACAGCGTGTGAACCACTGCCTCGATGGAGCCGCGGACAAAGATCGTCGGGTCATAGACGATGCTGAAGTCCATGCCTTGCGGGAAGTTCTTTTTCAGCTCGGCCATCTTGCCGCGCACGTCGTTGGAGATGTCGATCGCGTTGGAGCCGGGACGCTGGAAGATCGGAATCGCCACCGCCGGTTGGTTGTTCAGCAGGGAACGCAAGGCGTACTGGCTGGAGCCCAGTTCAATGCGCGCGATGTCTTTGAGGCGAGTGATTTCACCGTTGTCGCCGGAGCGAATGATGATGTTCTCGAACTCTTCCTCCGAGACCAGACGACCCTGAGTATTGACCGACAGCTGGAACGCAGTGGCATTCGGCGCAGGCGGAGCGCCCAGAGCACCGGCCGCCACTTGACGGTTCTGTTCGCGAATCGCCGTCACCACATCGGTTGCCGTCAGGTTGCGCGAAGCCGTCTTGTTCGGATCAAGCCACACCCGCAGCGAGTAGTCGCCCATCCCGAACAATTGCACATCACCGACACCGCCCAGCCGCGCCAGCTCATCCTTGATGTTGAGCAGGGCATAGTTGGACAGGTAGAGCATGTCGTAGCGTTTGTCCGGCGAGGTCAAGTGCACAACCATGGTCAGGTCGGGCGAAGCCTTGTCGACGGTGATACCGATGCGCGTCACTTCCTCGGGAAGTTTCGGCTCGGTGCGGGTTACGCGGTTCTGCACCTGCACCTGCGCGTTATCCAGGTCGGTACCCAGCGCGAAGGTGATGGTCAGGGTGATCTTGCCGTCGGCGGTCGACTGCGAGGACATGTAGAGCATGTTCTCGACGCCGGTGATGGCCTGCTCCAGCGGAGCCGCCACGGTTTCGCCGATGACTTTCGGGTTGGCCCCCGGGAAGTTCGCGCGGACCACTACGGTTGGCGGCACGACTTCCGGGTATTCGCTGATCGGCAACTGGAACAGCGAAATGGAGCCAGCGATCAGGATCAGCAGTGACAGCACCGCTGCGAAGATCGGCCGGGAAATAAAGAATTGGGAGAAATTCATCTGGTTTGTCGTCCCTTAACCGCGTGGGGTCGCGGCAGCCACTTTCACAACCGTACCCGGCGCGGCTTTGGCCGGCGCGACTTGGGGCAGGTTGCTGGCTTCCAGCGCTTGTCGTTGTTGAGCCAGCGCGGCGAGGGTTTGCTCGCTGGCCATCGGGATAACTTCAGGGGTGACCGGTGAACCAGGCCGTACGCGTTGCAGGCCCTTGACGATGACCGTGTCATCCTTGCTCAGGCCACTGCGCACGATGCGCAAGCCTTCAATTTTCGGACCCAGTTCGACGGAGCGGTACGCGGTATTGTTTTCGCCATCGAGCACCAGCACGAACTTCTTGCCCAGGTCGGTACCGACCGCTTCGTCATTGATCAGCACGGCGGAGTAAGTGCCGCTGCCGACCAGTTTCAGACGTGCATAGAGGCCCGGGGTGTATGTGCCATCGGTGTTGTCGAAAACGGCGCGACCGCGGATGGTGCCGGTCTGCGGGTTGACCTGGTTGTCGACGAAATTCATCACGCCCTGGTGCGGGTTGCCTTCTTCGTTGGACAGGCCCAGGTAAACCGGGGTGGTGGCGCCGCGTTTACCTTGGCGGGCGAGGGCGGTGTATTTGAGGAAGACACGTTCATCGGCGTCGAAGTAGGCGTAAACCTTGTCGGTGGACACGACGCTGGTCAGCGCGGTGGTGTCGGCGGTCACCAGGTTGCCGGCAGTGATCTCGGCACGGCTGACGCGGCCGCTGATTGGCGCGGTAACGCGGGTGAAGCTCAGGTTCAGTTTGGCCAGATCCAGTTGCGCTTGCAGCGCGCCGACGGCGGCGCGGGCTTCTTGTGAAGCGCTGGTGCGCGAGTCAGCCAGTTCGGCGGAAATTGCGTTGCTGGTGCGCAGGCGTTCACCACGCTGTGCTTCGTTTTCACTGCGGGTGGCGGTGGCGCGAGCCTGAGAGACCAGGGCTTCAAGGCGACGGACCTCAGCCTGGAACGGACGCGGGTCAATCTGGAACAACAAGTCGCCTTTCTTGACCAGTGCGCCTTCGGTAAAGGCCACGTCGTCAATCTGGCCAGAGACTCGCGGACGGATCTGCACCGTTTCCGGTGCTTCAAGGCGACCCGTAAATTCGTCCCACTCGTTGACGGGCTGCTCCAGCACTTTGGCCACGCTGACCTTGGCTGCAGGCGGAGCGGCAGCCGTGTCCGGCGTCTTGCCACACGCGCTCATCACCAGTACGGCCAGCAAGGCCAACGGGAAGCGCAAATGTTTAAGTGATTGTTCCATGGATGCATCCGCCAATGTATTGAGAATGGGCGGATGATGCTCGGCGAGGGGTGTATCACACGAATCGAATGGGGCGAAGGTAACTATCATTCGGAATGATATGAAGCTCAATCAAGCGCTCTAGCATGCACCTTTCGTTAGGCGGCTATCAATTGGTGTGAGGGTAATGCTGTGTTGCGTGCGACGTAAGAATCAGCTCTAGCATCGGGAAGCCAGCGAATCCGGGTTAGGCAAACCTTGGGACCACAACGATACAGACGCTATTAAATCCATTATTATGTGTTTTAAGCGGATAAATACGCAGGAAGACACACTATGCTGGAGTTAGATTTCGTC
>JALYPE010000598.1 GCA_030856525.1 Pseudomonadota bacterium
GATGATCGGAGTGTCGTCACCCGGGAAGTCGTAAGTGCTGAGCAGATCGCGCACTTCCATCTCAACCAGTTCCAGCAGCTCTGCGTCGTCAACCATGTCAGCCTTGTTCAGGAAGACAACGATGTACGGAACGCCAACCTGACGGGACAACAGGATGTGCTCACGGGTTTGTGGCATCGGACCATCAGCGGCCGAACAAACCAGGATAGCGCCGTCCATTTGAGCAGCACCGGTGATCATGTTCTTCACATAGTCAGCGTGACCTGGGCAGTCAACGTGAGCGTAGTGACGGATCAGCGAGTTGTATTCAACGTGAGCGGTGTTGATGGTGATACCACGAGCCTTCTCTTCCGGAGCGCTGTCGATTTTGTCGAAAGCAACAACGGCCGAACCGAAAACTTCGGAGCAGACGCGAGTCAGAGCAGCGGTCAGCGTGGTTTTACCGTGGTCAACGTGACCGATGGTGCCAACGTTGACGTGCGGGAGGGTACGGTCAAATTTTTCTTTAGCCACGACAATTAACTCCTAGCCTAAAGGGGCTGAATCAGCCTTGTTTTTTGGTAACGGTTTCGACGATATGCGACGGAGCCGTATTGTATTTTTTGAATTCCATAGAGTAGCTTGCGCGACCTTGGGACATGGAGCGAACGTCGGTTGCGTAACCGAACATCTCACCCAACGGAACCTCGGCACGAATCACTTTGCCGGAAACCGTATCTTCCATACCCAGGATCATGCCGCGACGACGGTTAAGGTCGCCCATCACGTCACCCATATAGTCTTCAGGTGTAACAACCTCTACCGCCATGATCGGCTCAAGCAACTCACCACCGCCCTTCTGGGCCAGCTGCTTGGTCGCCATGGATGCAGCCACCTTAAACGCCATCTCGTTGGAGTCGACGTCGTGGTAGGAACCATCAAACACAGTAGCCTTCAGGCCGATCAGCGGATAGCCGGCAACAACGCCGTTCTTCATCTGCTCTTCGATGCCCTTCTGGATAGCCGGGATGTATTCCTTAGGAACCACACCACCCACTACTTCGTTCACGAATTGCAGACCTTCCTGACCTTCGTCAGCAGGAGCAAAACGGATCCAGCAGTGGCCGAACTGACCACGACCGCCGGACTGACGAACGAACTTGCCTTCGATTTCACAGTTCTTCGTGATGCGCTCACGATAGGAAACCTGAGGCTTACCGATGTTGGCTTCGACGTTGAACTCACGGCGCATCCGGTCTACCAGGATGTCCAGGTGCAACTCGCCCATGCCAGAGATGATCGTTTGACCAGTCTCTTCATCAGTTTTGACGCGGAAAGATGGATCTTCCTGAGCAAGCTTGCCCAGAGCGATACCCATTTTTTCCTGGTCGTCCTTGGTCTTAGGCTCAACGGCAACCGAGATAACCGGCTCCGGGAAGTCCATACGAACCAGGATGATTGGCTTGTCGGCGCTGCACAAGGTTTCGCCAGTAGTGACGTCCTTCATGCCGATCAAGGCCGCGATGTCACCAGCGCGTACTTCCTTGATTTCTTCACGGGCGTTTGCGTGCATTTGCACCATACGACCCACGCGCTCTTTCTTGCCTTTAACCGAGTTGATCACGCCGTCGCCGGAGGCCAACACGCCCGAGTAAACTCGAACGAAGGTCAAAGTACCCACGAATGGGTCGGTAGCGATTTTGAAAGCCAGAGCCGAGAACGGCTCGCTGTCATCTGCATGACGCTCCATCTGCTTTTCCTCGTCATCAGGGTCAGAACCCTTGATGGCAGGAATGTCAGTTGGTGCAGGCAGGTAATCGATAACGGCGTCGAGAACCAGGGGAACACCCTTGTTCTTGAACGAAGAACCACAAACAGCCAGAACGATCTCGCCAGCGATAGTACGCTGACGCAGAGCGGCCTTGATTTCCGCGTTGGTGAGTTCTTCACCTTCGAGGTACTTGTTCATCAGCTCTTCGCTGGCTTCGGCCGCAGCCTCAACCATGTTGCCGCGCCATTCGTCAGCCAGTTCCTGCAATTCAGCAGGGATAGGCTTGCGAACTGGAACCATACCTTTATCGGAGTCATTCCAGTAAACAGCTTCCATGGCCATCAGATCGATCTGACCCTGGAAGTTATCTTCGGAACCGATAGCCAACTGGATTGGCACCGGAGTGTGACCCAGACGCTGTTTGATCTGACCGATCACGCGCAGGAAGTTCGCACCAGCACGGTCCATCTTGTTTACGTAAACAAGACGTGGAACGCCGTATTTGTTGGCTTGACGCCATACGGTTTCCGACTGAGGCTCAACACCCGAGGTGCCGCAGAACACAACGACCGCGCCGTCGAGAACACGCAGGGAACGCTCAACTTCAATAGTGAAGTCAACGTGACCCGGGGTGTCAATGACGTTAAAGCGGTATTGGTCCTTGTGCTGCTTCTCGGAACCCTGCCAGAAGGCGGTAATGGCAGCAGAAGTAATGGTAATACCACGCTCCTGCTCCTGAACCATCCAGTCTGTGGTCGCGGCGCCGTCATGCACCTCGCCCATTTTGTGGCTTTTGCCAGTGTAAAAAAGGACGCGCTCGGTGGTGGTGGTTTTACCAGCATCCACGTGAGCAACGATACCAATGTTACGGTAGCGATTAATCGGTGTTGTACGAGCCATAAAGCCCTCGCAAAATTAGTGACGCTAAAATTAGAAGCGGTAGTGCGAGAAAGCTTTGTTAGCTTCAGCCATACGGTGCACGTCTTCACGCTTCTTAACTGCAGCACCTTTACCTTCAGCAGCGTCCAACAGTTCGCCAGCCAAACGCAGGGCCATAGACTTCTCGCCGCGCTTGCGGGCGAAGTCTACCAACCAGCGCATTGCCAGGGCGTTACGACGGGACGGACGAACTTCAACCGGAACCTGGTAAGTAGCACCGCCTACACGGCGCGACTTTACTTCGACCAGCGGAGCGATGGCGTCGAGAGCTTTCTCGAAGATTTCCAGGGGGTCGCTGTTCTTGCGTTCTTTAACCTTTTCCAGCGCGCCATAAACGATACGCTCGGCAACGGCTTTCTTGCCGCTTTCCATCACGTGGTTCATGAACTTGGCCAGAATTTGGCTTCCGTATTTTGGATCGTCAAGCACTTCGCGCTTGGCTGCTACGCGTCTTCTTGGCATGGATAAGCCCTCAAACGGTCTTCAGGTTCGCTCGGAATCGGTGCCCTTGCGGGACGCCTCCGACCTTACTCTTATCGACTCAGAAAAATAGATGATTCAGTTTTTACAAAAAGCCGCTACTACTTAGGCTTCTTGGTACCGTACTTCGAACGACCCTGGTTACGACCTTTAACGCCGGAAGTATCCAAAGAACCGCGAACGGTGTGGTAACGAACACCTGGCAAGTCTTTTACACGACCGCCGCGGATCAGTACCACGCTGTGCTCTTGCAGGTTGTGGCCTTCACCGCCGATGTACGAGGAAACCTCGAAACCGTTGGTCAGACGCACACGGCATACTTTACGCAGTGCCGAGTTAGGTTTTTTCGGCGTGGTGGTATACACACGGGTGCATACGCCACGACGTTGCGGGCAGTTCTGCAGCGCAGGCACGTCGGATTTCTCGACGATACGCTTACGCGGCTGACGTACCAGCTGGTTGATAGTTGCCATCTACTAGCTCCACTGTTGTCTTGCGACGCTATTGTCTTGCAAGAAAAGCAAAATGGCAGGAACGAATTCCCGCCAAATTTAGGGGTACAAGAGTCTAAAGAGGATCTTGCCCCCAGTCAAGGCAAGGCCCCGACCTCTCCGCTCATCCAACCTCGACAAATTGTCTCGATTCGATGAACGGAGCGGCCAGGGCCTTAGCTCATTTATTGCAGAACTCAGTTACCGCTTGAGTTCAGCGCTTCGGTCAGTGCAGCTTCCACTTCACTGGCG
>JALYPE010000619.1 GCA_030856525.1 Pseudomonadota bacterium
AACGTGAGTTAATCAAAATGTTGAAAATCGTCCACCTGCTAATGGGCGCAGCAGCCTTGCTGCTGTCCTTCATCCCGAGCCTGGGATCCGACGCCGTACCTTACCTGCAGCAACCCGATGCACTTTATCTGGCCTTCTTCGGCCTGCTCAACCTCACCCTCGCACCTGTCATTCCGTACTGGAACAAAGGCCCGCGCCATCAACTGCAAAACTTCGTCAGCGTATTGCTGGTATTGGCGGTGGCTTTGCAAACCCTGGCGCTGCTCGCACCCATGCCGTTCATCGCAGGACAACCGGCCGTGCTGTTCAGCCTCGTCGTCGCCCTGATTGCCGTTCTTTTGCATCTGGCCATCAGCTTCTACAAATCATCACCAGCCGCCGCTTCGCCAAGCTATGACATGAGCAACCGCGATACCGGCACCGTCAAGTGGTTCAACACGTCCAAAGGCTTCGGCTTCATCTCCCGTGATTCGGGCGATGATATTTTCGTGCACTTCCGGGCCATTCGTGGCGAAGGCCATCGCGTTCTGGTCGAAGGCCAGCGCGTGGAGTTCTCCGTGATGAATCGTGACAAAGGCCTGCAAGCCGAAGATGTGATTGCTGCTCTGCCGCGACGCTGAATCAAGGTCGAAAAAAAACCGCGACTCGTCGCGGTTTTTTTACGCCCTGCTATTAATAGCAGGTGCCTGAGGCTTAATAATGTGGCGGTGGCGCCTCTTCTTCGAAGGACTCGAACTGCCCTGCCATTTCTTCTTGCCGTTTAAGCAGTGCCGCCATTTGCAGTTGCAGGCGCTCTACCGCACGCTGCTGCACTGCCAGCACATCGCTCAACGCCTGGATGGTGTCATCCTGAAATGCCAACTGGCTTTCCAGGTCGGTTACGCGATCTTCCAGACTCATGGTCAACCCTCCAGAAACGTGAAGTCATCGGTCAGCACCAGACGCAATCGCTCGCGAATCGCTTCGATCTGCTCTGCGCTATACGGTGTTGCTGCATGCTTGCCCCAGACCGGCGCGGGCCACGCCGCATCGTCACGATTACGCACAATCACATGCATATGTAACTGGCTAACCACGTTACCCAACGTCGCAATATTCAACTTGTCGGCGTCGAACGAGTCCTTGAGAATTTCTGCCAACGCCGTGGTTTCTTGCCACAGCTGCTGTTGATCAGCGACATCCAGCTGAAATATCTCACTGATATCTTCGCGACGCGGCACCAGGATGAACCAGGGATAGTTCGAATCATTGGACAACAGCAATCGGCTGAGTGGAAAGTCTCCGATCGCAAGTGTGTCTTGTTGAAGTCGTGGATCTAAGGCGAACACTGTGCGCACTCCGTCTGGTCATCAATTTCAGCCTGGCATCGACCCCGCGAGACGGCGCACCAAGCGACAGGCTGTCAGCATACCTGCGAACGGTTTCAGCTTCACGGATGATGCGAGTGACCACCGTGCAAGTCACGCCCCGACATGCGCCATTATCTCTGCGGGCGCACCATTTCAGTACCCGTGTTACCGGATGCACGCGCAGAGAAACAGGTAAATCGCGCCCTGCTCGCGCGGGCGTGCCGACCGCACCCTGTGTATCCGGCAAAAAACGTGAAATTTTTTGCACCAAAACCGCACAGTGCGTCTACGCTCAGTGCGACAGGCATCCGCCATTTACTCACCGAAGGGGTGAACCGGTAACGTTTTTCGCTGTCAGGCGGGCAATCGTGATTTGTCATCACACTGCCAAGCGTGCCGTCAAGCAAGATTAAAAATGGCATGTAACCCCCGGTTTTATGGGGTTTTACAGAAATATGCAGGGCTGCTGAAAAAAATATCAAGCGGACGCGGTTTTGAGCACGCTTGTTGCATTACCCCACACATCGCCCTTGAACAAACCGCGGGAAGCGGAGTGTCCAAAGGCCAATAAATAAACGTGGCAAGGCTGCCCGACGGAGATTCACACGCTTTGCAAGGGACTCTTTTTACCGATGCTCAAGCCTGGTAAAACAGCGCTGAAGTTGTTAAAAGCCATTGCATCGGGCTGCAGATTTGCGACGTCTAGCCAGCTGTTTGCGACAGTGTCGTAAAGAAGTTGTATGGTCAGATTAGCAAGTATCGCCAACAGGGTCGGCGTGATATAAGTTTGCGTCGACACAAAAAGAAAGAGCCGCCCAGATAAAAAAACAGGTGGGACGGCAGTACTCTTCTAAAAACCAAAGGAGCAAATCACGATGCGCGTGATGAAGTGGAGCATGATCGCACTGGCAGTTGCAGCAGCAGCCAGTTCCCAGTTGGCAACAGCCGCACCTTTCGTAAGCGACCAGGCCGAAGCCAAGGGCTTTGTTGAAGACGCTAAACTCGATTTGCTGGTGCGTAACTATTATTTCAACCGTGATAACAAAGACGGCGGCCGGGACCAGAAAGACTGGACTCAAGGCCTCCTCGGCAACTTCAGCTCCGGTTACACCCAAGGTACCGTTGGTGTCGGCGTTGATGCATATGGTTATCTGGCAATCAAACTGGACGGCGGCGACGGCACCAGTGGCTCCGGCAACATGAGCCGCAGCGACACCGTCAACGCCAACGGTGGTCGTGACGTGAACGACAGCCAGGGTAAATCCGGCGCGTCGGTCAAAGTCCGTGTTTCCAAAACCGAGTTGAAATTCGGTGACATGCAGCCAAGCACCGCGCCGGTGTTCGCTGTTGGCGGCTCCCGTATCATTCCGCAAACCGCTACTGGCTTCCAGCTGCAGAGCAGCGAGATCAAGGATCTTGATCTGGAAGCAGGCCACTTCTACTCGGCTTCCAGCCAGGATAAAAACGCTCGTGACGGCGGCCTGTACGCTAACTACGCTGGCGTTGAATCCAAAAACATCGATTATTTCGGCGGTAAGTACGGCATCTCCGAAAACCTGAGCGCCTCCCTGTACGGCGCCAAGCTGGAAGACATCTGGAACCAGTACTACGCGAACCTGAACTACACCATCCCAATGGGTGAAGATCAGTCGGTGAACCTGGACGGTAACATCTACCGCACCACCGACGAAGGCAGCGCCGAAGCGGGCTCCATCAGCAACACCACGTTCTCCCTGGC
>JALYPE010000620.1 GCA_030856525.1 Pseudomonadota bacterium
AACCTGTGTGCCCACCGCCGCAAGTAGCCTGTTGATGACAATGCAACGCCAGGTAGCGCGGCGGCGGCCCGTACACCGGTGCTTCGGTGTGCGGGCCGATGCCGTTCATGCTCTGTGAATAGGGCAATTCTTCGTAGCCTGGTTTGCGGGTAATGGCGAAAGCCATTTGCCCGTTGAATTGCGGAATGATCTGACCGAACGCTTGCAGTGTGCCTACAACATCATCGGCAAACTCGTCCGGCGTCAACACCGCCCAGCCTCGTGCCGCCAATTCTTCGTGGCGGTGGCCCAGTGCAACGTAAGGCTTGGATGCAACAATCCCTTGATCTGACATGGTGAGGTTCCTGGCGGTTATCAGGCGTTGACGGTTGAGGTGTAAGCGGCAATGAAGTCGCGGCAGGCACTGCCCGGTTGATAGCGCTGCTGATCGATGCTCTGCACGGGTGTGATTTCGGCGGCAGTGCCCGTGAGAAAACACTCGTCGAAGTCGCCCAGCTCCGTAGGAAGAATGGTGCGCTCGACAACCTGATAATCCAGAGCCTCGGCCAGCTGGATCACGGTTTGCCGGGTGATGCCGTTGAGGAAGCAATCGGGCAGCGGCGTGTGCAACGTGCGGCCTTTGACGAAGAACACATTGGCGCTGGTGGCTTCGGCGACGTTGCCGCGCCAGTCGAGCATCAACGCATCGTGAAAACCGTTGTTCTCGGCATCGTGCTTGCTCAGTGTGGCGATCTGATAATGCCCGGAAGCCTTGGCTTCGAACGGGCTGCTGCTCGGTGGCGGGCGGCGCCAATCGGCGGTTTTCAAGCGGATGCCAGCCATGTGCCCGGCGGGGTCGAAATAGCTCGGCCACTGCCAGCAGGCGATGGCCACGTGCACCCGGTTAAACCGCGCCGAGGTGGAAATCATTTCACTGCCGCGCCACGCCACAGGGCGCAGATACCCGTCGACAACCTGATTGCGCCGCAGCAGTTCATGGCTCGCCTCTTCCAGCTCGGCGAGCTCGAACGGAATAGCGAAATCCATCAGTTGCGCCGAGCGATACAGACGCTCGCTGTGTTCGCGCAATTTGAAGATTTTGCCGTTATACACGCGCTCACCTTCATACACCGTGCTCGCGTAGTGCAGGCCATGGCTCAGCACATGCAGGCGCGCTTGCGACCACTCGACGAACTCGCCATCGAGCCAGATAAAACCTTCTCGCTGATCAAACGGAATGCCGTTCATTTCCCTATCTCCTGATGAATCGTCCTACGCGGTTTCGAGCAGGACCGGTATCAATTCCGGTGTCGCCGAAGAATCGCTCTGAAAGAAAAAACACCGATCGCCGAACGCCGGGCGCAACTCGTCAAACCAGGTCGCGTGAGGGTCGAAACGCGCATAAAACGTGCGCAACACCCAGTGCGGATTTCGCGCCTGCAAGAACTGCAGCACGAAGACTTTTTCTCCGGCGACGGTTTCGATGCCGTTGATCAACACCTTGCCGTAGAAGGTGCTCATGGAAGGCCCGCGCACCGTGCGCGCCAGCCCGGAGACGCTGCGGTAGGCCGCCTGAAAGATTTCGAATGCACGGGCCAGCGGCAGCGCGAAGTAATGGCTGGGACCGGTGTCGCGCTCGACGAACATGTAATAGGGCACGGCACCGAGGCGTACCCCTTCCGTCCACAAAGCCGCCCAATCGCCCGGGTTGTCGTTGATGTGGCGAATCACCGGCGCCTGCATGCGAAGCGTGGCTCCCGTGGAACGAATACGTTCGACGGCCTGATGGGCGATGTCCTGGCGGAGCTCAACCGGGTGGTTGTAGTGGCCCATGATCGACAGGTGTTTACCCGCCGCGACAATCCGTTCAAACAGCGCCAACAGCTCCGGCGCGTCCTTGTCACTGACGAAGCGCTGCGGCCAATACGCCACGGATTTGGTGCCGATGCGGATGCTTTTCAGATGAGGCAACAGCAGCAGCGGCTCGAGGTAAGCGGCCAGCGAACGGGTGTTCATGATCATCGGATCGCCACCGGTGATCAGCACGTCGGTGACTTCGGCGTGCACCCGCAAGTAGCTCACCAGCTCCTGGGATTCGCGCGCATTGAACTTGAGTTCTTCCTCGCCGATGAATTGCGCCCAGCGAAAACAGAACGTGCAGTAGGCGTGACACGTCTGACCGGCACCAGGGAAAAACAGTACGGTCTCGCGGTACTTGTGCTGAATGCCCGAAAGGAGTTTCCCTTCAAACATCGCGCCGTTGTGCGTCAGTTGCCCGGCCGGATGCGGATTCATGCGCAGCCAGATGGCCTCGATTCGGCGCTTGATCGCGACCGCATCGTCGGCCTCGATCAGTTGCTTGAGCGACGCATATTCGTCCGGCAGCAGCATGTCCTTGTGCGGAAAGGTCATGCGGAAAATCGGGTCGTCCGGGATGTTGTCCCAGTCGATCAACGTGCTCAGTACGTAGTCATTGGTGCGAAACGGCATGACCCTGGCGACGACGTTCATGGCTTCCTGCAATGCCGGTGTCAGCTTGTTCCAGTAAGGCGTCTCGCGGATGGTGCGCGAGTTATAGGGCTTGTATCTCTCGTGCTCCGACAGTCCCTGCATGGCGACGCTCCTGATCTGTCTTGGCGGTGGTTACCGAACGGACGGCGCTGCGCGCTCGATGTCCATCCATGCCCGGACGCTGTCGCGATCCCACTGGCGACGGACATAGTCGGCAAGTCGTGCAGGCAACGGGTCGCCGTTGGCGAGCAATCGGTTGAGCATGATTGCCAGGTCGGTGTCGGCAATGCTCCAGTCACCGAACAGATGCTCGGCGCCCTCTGCAAGCAGTCGGTCGGCGACAAACAACAGCCTGCCCACGGCCGCCAAGGCATCGTCTGACAGCGGATTGTCTTTCTTGCCGAAGTAGATGAGGTCTGCCGGGCGTTCCTTGCGAATGACCAGCAAATCGCTGCGCAGCCAGGCCTGGAGTTGCCGGGCGCGGGCGCGTTGCTGGATGTCGAGCGGATAAAGTTTGTTGTGCCCCGGGGCCAGTTCTTCCAGGTATTCAGCAATGGCCGAGGATTCCGACAAGGCAAATCCCTGGTGTACCAGCGTAGGAATTTTGCATGTCAGGGAAACATCGCGATAGGCCGCCTGATAGTTCTCACGGGCTTTTAAATCGAGCGTAACCATTTCGAACGAAAGTTGTTTTTCCTTCAACGCTACAAATACCGACATTGCAAATGCGCTGACATAATCGGCGCCAACATACAGCTCAAGCTTTGTACTTTCCATAGAACGCTCCTTTGCTCTAACCTCACAAGAGGTTGCTTGGGAACGATCGTATTGAGTTGGTTCTACGCTGAATAGATACAGAAATTATCTGTTTCGACGGATACAGACATTAAAAGCGACAGAAATAAAAAAAGGGAGTCTGCAAAGCAAACCCCCTTATTTATAGCGAAGCGAAATTATTCAGGGACGATCAAACCACTGCCTCGGCGGAACTGGAGAGTTGCGCCAGTTGCGGCATGTTGCTCATGTTCAGCATCGCCAGTGGCTGGGTGCTGCTGTTAACGAAACCGTGCCGGGTCCAGGCCGGCACCAGCAGCACATCGCCGGTGCTGACGCTGACCGCTTGGGCATCGCCCAAGCTCAACTCACCGCTACCGGACTGGATAATGAACAGGTGCCACCAGGCATGAGCATGGCCATTGAGCGCCCCGCCGGGCTTCAACCACTGCATGGACACCGCCATCCCTGGCATCAAGTTGCAGCCATCGGTGCTGTTGTGATGAGCCAGCGCGACAATATCGACATCGCTCGCCTCGAAGCTTTGGCGCACTTGTGCGAGCTCATCACGCCTCCACACTTTTGCAGTCTGTGGCGGCCGATTCAAACTCTCGCGAAATGCCTGATACGGAAAATATTCACCTTTAATATCATTCATGCGCACACACCGGCTTATTATCGATTTGACCGTTCGACACTGGGCCAACAGCTAACGTCTTTAAAGCCACGGCAATTACCTTCATATTGCCGAAGGTCGAAGTGCCACAATCATATCCACTTCGACGGCGGCATTTTTCGGCAGTTGGTAAACGCCCACGGTGGTTCGGGTATGTTTACCTGCATCGCCGAGCACATGACTGAATACATCCGAGGCGCCGTTGGCGACTTCGCTGAGGTCGACAAAATCAGCCGTGGACTTGACGTACACGGTGACGCGCAGCAGCGATTTGATCTTGTCCAGCGAACCGATCGCATCGACGATCAGTGCGAGCCCGCGCATGGCGCTGATACTGGCAGCCGTCTGCGCATCGCTCAGGGTCAGTTCCATCCCCACTCGCCCTGGGTACTGAATTTCCCCATTCATGCGCGGCACCATACCGCTGATATACAGCTCATCGTGATGCCTTACCAGCGGCGCGTAATGGCCGCCGGCGGTGTTCTCCCCGTAGATGTCGTAACGCAACTCTTTCGCCAGGGCGATGAAGCGTTCATCACAGGACATTTTTTGCGCAAACATTCTTTGTACTCTCATGAAGCATACTCCTGAAGACTTAGCCCGCTGCCCGTGCCGTTACTGCAAGACAGTTGATTTCAATGCGTGATTCAACGGCTTCGGCCAAACGCAGCAGGTCGTCGCTGAGTTGTGCGTAGTGCTCGTTAAACAGGACGATGTGACCGATGAACGACATGTTGTCTTTCACCACGGCGCTGACCGAATCGCCGATGCGTCGGCTGTACACCGCTTCCACCAGTTCGATACCCAGTTCCCGGGCGAGCAATTCGATGTCGGGCGCGGCGCGCAACAGGCCGCCGGCAGGGGCTCGCAGCAAGCGGATGCCGCAATAGCCACGAGCCACCGGTTGATGAGCTGCTGGCCGGCCTTCCACCGCCCAGCGGACCCAGTGTTCCCAAGGATCGAAATCGACGAACGCCAGACGCGCGAGGTCCCAGATATGCATGCCGCCGGGGCGCATGTTGGTTTCGACGGCCGAGGTCAGGCCGTCGCTGCGCAGGAACACTTCATTGTGATAAGCGCCGTTATCCAGCGAGACCAACGCCGACATATGCTGCCCGGCCGCCGCGAGCTTGGCCTGCACGTCAGCCGCCAACGGTGCCGGTACGACCTGCTGGATTTCCGCCCGATAGGCGCCATCGGTGGTGGTCTTCTCGGTGACCCAGGTACTGCCCGCGACAAAATCCCAGCTGTATTCGCGGGCATGCTGGATCAATTCCTCGATGACGATACCGCCGTCACGATAGGGTTTGAGCGCCAGCCAGGCTTCGTCGCATTCGCACGGATCATGGATGACACGGCACCCTCGGCTCGCGCCTTCGCACGCTGGTTTGATGAAGGCTTTGCCGCCCAGTTCGACCACTCGCTGGCGCAGTTCGCCGAGGCTTTCGACGCGCGCGGAAAACACCGCACGGTAGTCTTGCGGCGCGCTGGTCGAGCGGGCTTCAAGCTGGCG
The DNA here is from genome assembly GCA_030856525.1 of Pseudomonadota bacterium. Lineage (GTDB taxonomy): Bacteria > Pseudomonadota > Gammaproteobacteria > Pseudomonadales > Pseudomonadaceae > Aquipseudomonas. Next base: position 5,454 of record JALYPE010000620.1, read on the forward strand.
AAATATCTGTTTGTCCAACCCCGCGCGCGCCTCGGCAGGCGTGATCCCCGGCAAGCCGAAATGAGTCGCCAGCGCCGCGCCGAGCAGCACACCGCGGTCGGAAAACGGCAACACACCGATCAGCTTCCAGCGGTCGGCACTCAGGCAACCCACCACCCATTCAAGGGAATCGACCACGCTTTCAGGCGCGAGCGAGGCGCTGCAGACGTGGTCGGCCAGTTGATCGTCGCCGGGCTGGATGCCATCGACTACCAGGATCAATCGAGCGTTGTACAGTGTCTTGCAGAGGTCGCGCAGCTTGTGGATATCGCCTACCCGATTGCCGTTGTAACCGACCACTACTACGCATGACGTGGTGTTCATGAAGCCTCCGAACCAAGGAGTAAAAAACGCAAACGCAATGACTCAGTCGTGCAGTGACGCGTTGGATTTACGGTTGAGCCAATACCAGGCAAGGATGCCGCCCGCACCAATGGCGGCCAGGATCAAGGCGTTGTAAGGGGGAGGAACGACGCGCATGATCAGCACCGTCAACCCGGCGCCGACACCCAGCGAGACTTCCTTGACGAACATGTTGTTCTGCTTGACCGAGAAGTAGTCGAGATAGCTGAACGCGCATTCGGCGAGGGACAGTAATGCCACCCAGATCAGCGCGCCGATCAGTGTGTCGACGCGAAACGCGGCCGGTGATGACAATACGAGGAAGCCGCCGATGATGATGGCGATGACCGCGACCACCTTGAAGCGACCGGTACGCTCGATCAGCTTCATGACCGGCATCTGGGCGAACACCACCACCGCGCTGTTGAGGATCAGCATCAAGCCATACCAGGCGGGCAGTTCGCCGGTCTTCAGCAGGATCGCCTGGGGCAGAATCGAGAACACACCGAAGAGCTTGATGCCCATGATCAGGCCGGCGATGACCCATGGCAGTTTGTTGCGCCAGCCGCTGCCATCATGGCTCGAAGGACTGGCAACCAAGGGCTGCGTGGTGAACGTCGCGCCCATGGCGATCGGCAGACAGAGCAGGACAAAACCTGCGGCGCCGAGAAAGAACAGCGTGGGCGTCAGCAGCGGCGACAACAGGATCAAACCGGCCACCAGACTGCCCATGTTCATGGCCACGCGGTTGTAGGCGGCGCCCTCCTTGGTCTGCGCGGCTTCACTTTTGATCAGGTAACCCGCGATCGCGATGCCATAGGCGAACAAGGCTGCGGCGAACATGACGATGCCCTGATTGCTGGTGACCGCCAGCAACACCAGCCCGAGCGCGGCGCACATCAGCGTGACACTCAGGGAGCGGCGGCCCAGCACCAGCAACGTCAGCGGAAGCAGCAACAGCAAGGCGCGATAGCCGAGGGCGAGGATGCTGTTGGTGGCGGTGTCGAGCCAGACGTTGGCCTTGCCCAACACTGCAAACAGCGAAACAGCGGTAATCATCCGGATCGTGAACAGGCGGATATTGATCACTGGTTTGGCAGCCGCCAGTGTGGTTGGAGCACTCATGCAACACCTCAGGAAACATCGATTGTTCAGGCGTCCAGCGCGAACAATCAGGAAAGTCTGTAAGGTGATGGTAGAGACGCAAGCTTGTTCTGATCAGAGCAAGTTTGGTTAGAATCGAACGAAGTTTACTGCCGGAGAGACCAGTAAAATGCAGGTGCAGCGCGCAGTGATCGCCGCGATCGAGTTCCAGCCAGGAGTGCCGCTGGTGCAGCAGATCGTCGATCAGTTATCGACGGCCATCAGTCAGGGTGGTCTGCCACACGGCGCGAAGCTGCCGCCGATTCGCGAGCTCTCCGACCTGATGAATGTGGGCAAGTCGACGGTGGTGGATGCGCTAGACCGCTTGCGCGCCAAAGGTCTGGTGGTTTCACGCCAGGGCTCGGGGCATTACGTGCACCGCTCCAGCACCACGCTTAAAACCGACGCAGGCCCGGACCTGCAGCCTCAGGACACACTCAGCGTGGTGCGTCGCGCGGTGTTGCAGGACAACGGCGCGTTGCGCCCCGGCGCCGGTTTTCTGCCCTCTTCGTGGCTGCCCGCAGATGAATTGCTCAAAGCCGTGCGCGGTACTTTGCGCGCCACTTCCCTGCGCATGGGGGAATATGGCGTAGCCGCCGGTTACGTGCCGCTGCGCGAAGCGTTGCAGGTCAAGCTGGCGGCCATCGGCATCGAAGCGCCCGTGGACCAGATCGTTACCACGGCCAACACCGTGCAAGCCATCGACATGCTCATGCGCCTGCTAGTCAAACCCGGCGATACGGTGCTGCTCGACGATCCGTGCTATTTCACCATGCACACCAATCTGGCCCTGCACGGCGCCAAGGTGATTACCATTGCCCGTGGTTCGGAGGGTATGGACCTGGAGGCTTTCGAGCGCCTGCTGATTGTTCATCGGCCCGTGCTCTACATGACCAACAACGTGCTGCATAACCCGACCGGGCATTCGTTCTCCCCGGCTCAGGTGTATCGCTTGCTGGAGTTGAGCCACCGCTACGGTTTCCACATCGTAGAAGATGATTTGTATTGCGACCTGCAACAACGCAGCACCCCTCGCCTGGCCGCAGGCGGGCTGGACAACGTCAGCTACGTTTCCGGCTTTTCCAAAACCCTGACCGCCAACAGTCGCGTCAGCTTCGCGGTGCTGTCGCCGCAACTCGCCGCCCGCATGATCACCCTGAAAATGGCCTGCGGTGGCATGACGTCGGAGCTGGCGGAGCAGATCATCTGCACGATGCTCAGCGACGGCAGCTATGCCAAACACACACGGCGCACGGTGGATCGCCTTTATGAGTCGAGCAGCCGGGTCACCAGCTGGCTGATCGATGCCGGTTGCTCGCTGTCATCGCTGCCCCATGAAGGGTTGTTCCTGTGGACAAGATTGCCGGAAGGCTTCCACGCGGAAACCCTGGCCAGGAAAGGTCTGGACATCGACCTGGTACTGGCGCCCGGGACCCTGCTGAGCAAAGCGCCGGACGCCAGCCAGTTCCTGCGCTTCAACGTCGCACACAGCGACAACCTGCAGGTACGGGATCGGTTCTTGCGCTTGCTTGAAAACCGAGACGGGCAGCCATCCTCTGTAGCCGAAAGCCGCAAAGAGTAATTTCGCGACACCGTGGAATCGTGACTACGCTCCACTCTCCACGATTGGAGATACCATCGCATGCCGCCAAGCTTGCATCAGCTTACGCCGACCCTGACGATGCTCGATCCGCGCCGATTGCAGGTGGCGACTGTAGCCTATCACCGGGTGAAGCCCGACGACCCCTTCCAGGTGTTAACTGAGCGACAGGCTTACGATGCTGCGGGCCGAGCACGCGCGCAATGGGATGCGCGGTCATGGGCGCAAGGTGGTGAAACCGGGTTGGCCAGCCAAAGGAAGATTCACAGCTTGTCAGGGCAGATAGTCGGTCTCGAAAGCGCGGATGCTGGCTGGCGTGCCCATCTTTTCGGCACGGGCGCTCAGACACTGGAAAACTGGGATGGTCGCGGCACGTATCGGCAGACTACTTTTGATCCCCGCCTTCGCCCGGTCACTGTGCGTGAGCATTTGGTGGCCGACGTCCCGGCGTGCGTCGAGCGTTTCACATATGGCACCCCGGCGGACACTGGCAATCGCTGTGGCCGGCTGATCCGTCATGACGACCCCGCCGGCTCCCAGGTATTCATTGACTATGGACTGTCGGGACAAATCGCTACGCAGACCCAGCATTTTCTTGACGTGCTGGCCCCGCCGAACTGGCCCGCGTTGTTGCACGAACGCGACGTGTTATTGGGGGAGGAACGTCCGTACCTCACGCGATGGCGCCACGATGCATTGGCCGTGGTAATTAGCCAAACCGATGCGATGGGTAACGAGCAGCTCAGTCGATACAACGTCGCAGGTCAGTTGGCCAAGTCCAGCGTGATTCCAGATGGAGAAAGCGAGCAGGTGCTGGTCAGCAGTATCGTTTACAACGCATCTGGACAAATTGAATGCCTAAAATATGGCAACGGCATTACCTCACAGGCGACCTACGCGACAGAAGATGGCCGCCTCTCGTGTCTCATTGCGTCACGGCCTGATCAAACGCTGCAAGCTCTGCATTTCGTACGAGACCCCGTCGGTAATGTACTAAGCCTCGAAGATCGGGCGCAGCCTACTCAATGGTTTGACGGTCAACGGATTGATCCCGTGAGCACCTTCCGCTACGACACACTGAACCAGCTGATTGAGGCGACTGGCCGGGAAAGTGTGCTGGCTACGATGCAGCCGGGATTGCCCGAGCTGGTCATGCCGGGCATGGGTGACGCAAGCCGGCTACGCAACTACCGCCAGAACTACACCTACGATGCCGCCGGGAATCTGCTCACTCTCAAACACAGTGATGCACCGCTGCGAGTTATGAAAGTTGCGCCGAATAGCAACCGCAGCCTTTATATCGACGACCCATCGAATCCCCCGAATCTGGAAAAAACCTTTGATCAGAACGGCAATTTGCTGGCGCTGCACGGGGCACAGACGATGGTGTGGGATGCGCGCAACCAACTGCAGCGCGTTACCCAAATTGAGCGTACCGGCACCGTCAATGACGACGAAGTGTACGTTTACCATGGCGATGGCCAACGAAGTCGCAAAGTCAGGGTGCAACAAGCCAAAGCCGTGCAACAGGTAGAGCAGGTGCTCTATCTGCCTGGGCTTGAGATCCGCCGCAACAGCGCGACAGGTGAGGAACTGCACGTGATGACCATGGGGGTCGGGCGTAGTCGGGTAAGACGACTGAAGTGGCGAGCTAATGGACGCGCAGCACTACCTGCTGCGCAGTCCCGCTTCAGCATCGACGATCACCTGGGCAGCTGCGCGCTGGAGCTCGACGAAACCGGCGAAGTGATCAGCCATGAAGGTTATTACCCGTTTGGCGGGAGTGCCTGGTGGGCGGCAAAAAGCCAGACCCACGCCGCTGGCAAAACGATCCGTTATTCCGGCAAGGAACGCGATGCCACAGGCCTTTACTACTACGGCTTGCGCTACTACGCCCCTTGGCTCTCCCGCTGGATCAATCCGGACCCGGCAGGGGATATTGATGGGCTCAATTTGTATCGGATGGTCAGGAACAATCCGTTGCGGTTTCGCGATGGTGATGGGAGGGAACCGGACGAGTTCCTGGAGTTTGTAGATGATTTCAGCGGCGCAAACGATCCCGGCTTCCCGCAAAACCCAGAGACATTCAGGCGTCGAGACCTGAGCGTAAAAAATGCCTCTGCTCGCCAGCAAGATATCGAGAGGGAGTTCAAACACGCCTTGGAGGGGAAACATACCATTTTGTCCTCCTACAAGAACCACAGCGGCACGTATCGTTTCGAGAACGAATTCCTCCCGGGTCGTTGGAGACTCATGGAAAACTATCGCGCTCCGGATACGCAGATAAACGCTACCGACGTGACCTTTGAGCAATATGAACAAATATCCAGGAAGAACGATTTCTACGGAGTCTTGCCGAGGGTTATCGTGCGCTGGGACGTCAAGGATGAACTCGTCACTGCGATAGACGGGGACAGTGAAGGAATGCTGGAGCGTTTTTTGGCAAGCAAGAACAATGGCCGATCAACCCAAAGAATAATGGATGCTTTCGGCCTTCGTGCCACCGGCATCGAGCTAGTGATTGGCCGGGACAGCCAAAGACAGGTGGACGTGAATGCTATTGCGATCAGTGTCGAGCCGATTCCGAATAATTCAAGGATGTCGATGGAAACCCTGACCAGGGAAACCGAGCGAGACCTGCGTCGTATGAATCGCAACCCGGTATCGCGCGTTGCTCACGGTGTCTGGCGAAACATTAAGAGAGCTATTCTGCCGACCGATTCTCGCCGGGCCTTAAGATAGATGTGCCAACAAAAAGCCCCGCTCTTCTCTCGAAGGCGGGGCTTTTCAATTCAACAACCTGATCTCAAGGCGCGTATGTCAGCAACAGCTCCGTGGGGACCTTGAAATCCAGCGACATCATCACGCTCAACGCGGTAATG
>JALYPE010000638.1 GCA_030856525.1 Pseudomonadota bacterium
AAGCGGTATTGATCGTCATCGTGGTGGTGTTTCTGTTTCTGGGCGCACTGCGATCGGTGGTGATTCCGGTCGTGACGATTCCGCTGTCGATGATCGGCGTGATGTTCTTCATGCAGATGATGGGCTACTCGATCAACCTGCTGACCTTGCTGGCGATGGTGCTGGCCATCGGCCTGGTGGTAGACGATGCGATTGTTGTGGTGGAAAACATTCACCGTCACATCGAGGAAGGTAAGACCCCGTTCGACGCGGCTATAGAAGGAGCCCGGGAAATCGCCATGCCGGTGGTCTCGATGACCATCACCCTCGCGGCGGTTTATGCGCCGATCGGTTTTCTCACCGGCCTGACCGGCGCACTGTTCAAGGAATTTGCCCTGACGCTGGCCGGTGCGGTGGTGATTTCCGGCGTCGTCGCCCTGACCCTGTCGCCGATGATGTGCGCGTTTCTCTTGCGGCATGATGAAAACCCCAGCGGCCTCGCCCATCGCCTCGACCTGATTTTCGAAGGCCTCAAGCGTCGCTATCAGCGCATGCTCCACGGCACCCTGAATACGCGGCCGGTGGTGCTGGTGTTTGCGGTGATCGTGCTGTGCCTGATTCCGGTATTGCTCAAATTCACTAAATCGGAACTGGCGCCGGACGAGGACCAGGGCATTATTTTCATGCTGGCCAGTGCCCCGCAGCCGACCAACCTCGACTACCTCAACGCCTACACCGACGAGTTCATCGACATCTTTAAAACGTTCCCCGAGTACTACTCTTCATTTCAGATCAACGGCGCCAGCGGTGTGCAATCGGGGATCGGAGGGTTTCTGTTGAAGCCTTGGAATGATCGCGACCGTACGCAAATGGCGATTTTGCCGGAGGTGCAGTCGAAACTGGAAAGCATCCCGGGCCTGCAGGTTTTCGGCTTCAACCTGCCATCCCTGCCGGGAACCGGCGAAGGATTGCCGTTCCAGTTCGTGATCAATACTGCAGGCGACTACGAGTCATTGTTGCAGGTGATGGACCGAGTGAAGAAGCGCGCCATGGAGTCGGGTAAATTTGCCTTCGTCGACGTCGATCTGGCGTTCGACAAACCCGAAGTGGTGGTCGATATCGATCGCGCGAAGGCTGCGCAAATGGGTGTCTCCATGCAAGACCTCGGCGGCACACTGGCGACGTTGCTGGGCGAAGCGGAGATCAACCGGTTCACCATCGAAGGTCGCAGCTACAAGGTGATCGCGCAGGTCGAACGGCCCTTCCGCGACAATCCGGACTGGCTGAACAATTACTACGTGAAGAATACCCAAGGTGAATTGCTGGCCCTGTCGACGCTGATCACGGTCACCGACCGCGCGCGCCCACGGCAGTTGAACCAGTTCCAGCAGCTCAACTCGGCCATCCTCTCCGGTGTGCCACTGGTGAGCATGGGTGAAGCCCTCGATACCGTTCGCCAGATCGCACAGGAAGAGGCGCCGGCCGGATTTGCGGTCGACTACGCCGGTGCATCGCGCCAATACGTTCAGGAAGGCAGTGCGCTGTGGGTGACCTTCGCCTTGGCGCTGGCGATCATTTTCCTGGTGTTGGCCGCCCAGTTCGAAAGCTTCCGCGATCCGTTGGTGATCCTAGTGACCGTGCCACTGTCGATCTGCGGCGCGTTGATTCCGCTGTTCCTGGGTTGGTCGAGCATGAATATCTACACCCAGGTGGGGCTGGTGACGCTGATCGGCCTGATCAGCAAACACGGGATCCTGATCGTCGAATTCGCCAACCAGCTGCGCAAGGACAAGGGCCTGTCAGCGCGCGAAGCCGTCGAAGAAGCGGCGGCCATTCGTCTGCGTCCAGTGCTGATGACCACAGCGGCCATGGTGTTTGGCATGGTGCCGTTGATCATCGCCACCGGCGCGGGCGCGGTCAGCCGGTTCGACATCGGCACGGTCATCGCGACGGGAATGTCGATCGGGACCTTGTTCACCCTGTTCGTGTTGCCGTGTGTTTATACGCTGCTGGCCAAGCCGGACAAATCTGAAGAGGGAATGCACTAAAGCTCCAGCCAAAAAAAGGCCTCGCATGAGCGAGGCCTTTTATGGGGGTTTCAATCTTTTCAATCCTACGGTTTCAATCCTTGAGAAAGCCCGAACATGAGTAACAACAAATCATGATCGGGCTGAGTGGCCCCGGATGCCTTGGCAATCCGCGGCAAGGGACAACTGGCGTCCTCATTAAATGAACTGAGGACTTGCGTACGCGGCTGCTCCCAAGCTGCCATCGCCAGAGAAGCAACTGCCAAGGCTCCAACCAGGAACAAACCTCGTGCAATTTCTAGTTTCATCGCTATAAACCTTTGATAGCGCTGCCAAACGCCGCCTCGTAAAAGTAGACGAGTTTCTTCCAGTCGGCAGTGCTGAACGACGAATGGCGACGCAACTGCTTCATGTCATGTGAAGCAGCCCGGTAAGCGGTGGGGCGCTGCCGGCATTTTTCCAGATCGATCAGAGCAACTTCGACCTGTGCCGCGTCGCCTTCACCGGATACGCGCACGAAAACATGCTTGATGTACATGCAGCTGTGCTGCCAACGGCCTTTGTGCATCCGCGACAGATTGTCCGCCAGATCCTTTAGCACCCGATCGTGCACGGCCTCGCCGTGACGTTCGCGACCACCACCGGCGTACCAGTGTTCGATTTCTTCGAAACCGTCCAGGGACTTGGTCACCAGTAACGCGCGCCATTTATGCACAGGGTCGCGCTTGGCCCCGCAGAAAACCAGTTCTGGCACGCGCACTCCGATCTGGCGCAAGCCGATCAGCGCATCCTGTTCGCGCAACACCGTAGGGCGGCCCAATGGGTGCAGCCAGCTGCGGTAGATATGGCCAGTCTGGCGCTTGGCGTAAAGTAATTGCCCATCACTGCCTTTTATCCGCTGCACACCACTTTCACCGCCGCGACGCACATTCGGCTCTTCAACCCATTCGCCGCGCTGACTCCAGTAGTAATCAAACCGGTCCTGGGAAGCACCATCCGTGCCTGCTGCATACTGCACTGCCATCGCGTTACCTCTTGCGTAATACGTAAACCCGCCACATGGCATAGAGCGGTATAAAGTCCAGTTGTTCCTGAATGCGGAAACCCGCTTGCTCGAATTCTTTTTCGACCGTAGCAGCCGGTAACACAAATCGATTCTGGTAGCCTTCCTGATCACGCTTTTGCTCGGAACGCTTGCGCTTCCAGGCTTTGAAATTGCCATCCACCCACAGGGACAGGATCACGCTGTCTCGGGTGACACGTTCGAATTCACGCAAGATGGCCAGTCGATGCTGGGCATCACCGACGTGGTGCAACAAACGCATGCAAAAAATGCTGTCGACGGCGTTGTCCGGCAACGCAATCTCGAATGCAGAGGTGTGCAAGGGTTGTACCCGTCTCACCACATCCGCGGGTTGCAGCTGCTGCGCCACCTTCAGCATGGACTCTGAGTTGTCGGCGCCGATAATCACGCGGTTGGGCTTTTGCGCGAGCATGGGCCAGAAACGCCCTGCGCCACACGGCAAGTCCAGCACCAGACCCGGGTCGCCAGCCAATGCCAGCGCCTTGCGCGCCAACTGCTCGTCGCGCCTGTGGGACATGCGGCGGCTGAGGCCGTCCTGATGTTTATGGAAATAACTCTTCGCGTGCTTGTCGTCGTATTTGTCGGAAAAATCTAGTTTGATTGGGCCAGCCATCATCAAGGACTCCTGAACTGCTGATGACACCAGCCTAGAGAGCCGGGTGTCGCGGTCAGGTCATGTCTTTGTGAAAAAAACGTCATGTAAAATGTTGAATTATTTCGGGATTTTACAGTTTAAGCGATTTTTTTGGCCGTATTTGCTCACTTCGAGCATCACTCCATCAGGGTCAGGTCCACTTGAAAGCGGCAACCGTGAGGTTCCATGGTCGTCAGGCTGACAGTCCAGCCCTGGTTCTCACATATTCGCTGGACCAACGATAGGCCCAGACCCAGGCCATCGCCGCGCTTTTCGGCGCCGCGGACAAAGGGTTCGAACATCGCTTCGCGTTTCTCTTCGGGAATGCCTACCCCGCTGTCCTCGACGGCGAAACCGCTCGGCGTCAAGGTCAAACGGATGAAGCCCTGCTCGGTGTAGTGCAGCGCGTTACGCAGCAGGTTACCCATCACCGCGTGTAGCAGTGTGGCGTTATAAACCGTATCGGGCGGATTGCCCGGCTCGAAAAGCAACGTCAGCCCTTTGGCTTCGATCGGCTCGCGCCAGAGGTTGAGCAGGCTGTCAGCGACCTGACTAAGGTTCTGCTGCGGCGCGACGTTGACGTCTTCACGTTGAGTGCGCGCCAGCATCAAAAAGGTCTGCACCAGTTCACGCATCTCACCGCAGGCGCGGGCGATACGCTCGACCTGGGCCCTGCCCCGTTGGTCGAGGCCAGGGTTCTCCAAAAGCAATTCACAGGAACTGGCCAGCACCATCAGCGGGGTGCGCAGTTCGTGACTGACGTCGCTGGTGAACAGGCGCTCACGGGTCAGCGCTTGGCGCAGGCGCCCAAGTGTAGCGTCGAATGCCACGGCGAGTTCGCCCACTTCATCAGCGGCATAGTCCGGTGCCAGCGGTGGCGCGAGCCCCAATAACTGGTCGCGGTGCCGCACCTGGCGGGCCAGTCGGACCACCGGCGCCATGACTTTCCGCGCCAGTATCCAGCCGAGGAACACCGCCAGCGCCAGGCTCAAAACGAAGCCCACCAGCACCACGGCAAACAGCACTCGCTCACGTT
>JALYPE010000692.1 GCA_030856525.1 Pseudomonadota bacterium
GCTCACGCGCGCGAATGGGGTGCCCGTTTTGTGATCGCCGTTCCTGAGTTGACCGTCCTGTGAAGGTCCTGGTTACCGGAGCAACCGGGTTTGTCGGCCGCCATCTGGTCACCGCCCTGCTTGCCCGTGGATGCGCGGTCCGCGCTGTGGCACGCAACGCCGAGACCGCTGCGAACTTGCCGTGGATCGACGCGGTGGAGTTCGTTGCCGCCGATATTCATGCCGCCGACCTCGACATTGTTGCGTTGACCTCCGGCGTTGACGCTTTGGCGCATTTGGCCTGGCCGGGTTTGCCGAACTATCAGGCGCTGTTTCATTTCGAGCACAACCTGATGGCCGATTACCGGTTCATCAAGGGAGCGGTCGAGGCCGGCGTCTCGCAGGTGCTGGTGACCGGGACGTGTTTCGAATACGGGCTGCAGAGCGGGCCGCTCAGCGAGCGGACCCCGCCGCAGCCGGGCAATCCATACGGGTTGGCCAAAAACACCTTGCGTTTGTTCCTGGAAAATCTGCAGCGGGTTCAACCGTTCAATCTGCAATGGGCACGCCTGTTTTACCTGCACGGCGAAGGGCAGAACCCCAACAGTTTGCTAGCGGCGCTGGACCGTGCAATCGATAACGGTGACGACAGTTTTGACATGTCAGCCGGGGAGCAATTGCGCGATTACCTGGCTATCGAGACAGCCGCCGGCTACCTCGCGACGATCCTGCAACAGCGTGACTTCAACGGCGTAATCAATTGCTCCAGCGGCCAGCCGATTTCGGTCCGAGCGCTGGTCGAGGAACGAGTGCGTCAGCGGCGTGCGGCGATCCGTTTGAATCTTGGTCACTACCCGTACCCGACGCACGAGCCAATGGCGTTCTGGGGTGTAGCGGACCGTTTGCAACAGTTACTGGGAGCAGATCATGAGGCATGAGTTGTATCGGGCCGCCGGCCTGCCGGTGTTGCAGAACCGCACCTTTGCCGACCCGGCGTCCGCCAGAGCCTCGGCGTGTGCCGACCTGGTACTGGTCCAGGATGAGAAGAGCGGGTTGATCTTCAATCAGGCCTTCGATGCGCACAAGCTCAGCTACGACGCCGACTACCAGAACGAGCAAGCACATTCGGGACAATTCCAGAAACACCTGGGTGATGTCGAAGGCATCATTGCCCGCCATTTCAAGGGGCGGGCGCTGATCGAAGTCGGTTGCGGCAAAGGCTACTTCCTCGAGCTGCTCAAGGGGGCGGGCTACACCATAACCGGCATCGACCCGGCGTACGAAGGCCGTAGCGACGACGTCATCAAGGCACCGTTTACCCGGGGCCTGGGCTTGTCAGCCGACGCCATCGTGCTGCGTCACGTGTTGGAACACATTCAGGACCCGGTGGGATTTCTCGCCGAAATGGCCGATGCCAATCAGGGCGGGCAGATATACATCGAAGTGCCGTGCTTCGACTGGATTCTGGAGCACCGTGCCTGGTTCGACCTGTTCTACGAACACGTCAATTATTTCCGCCTCGATGATCTGCGCCGGATGTTCGGCACGGTCCACGAGGCCGGTCACCTGTTCGGCGGCCAATACCTGTACATCGTCGCAGACCTGGCAACCTTGCGCCTGACGCCTGAACAACCGGTGCCACGCCTCGACCTGCCGTCGGGCTTCACCCGCAGCCTGGACCGGGCAGTGCAGATTATCAAAGCCGCGCCCGAACAGGGTTCGGCAATCTGGGGCGCTTCCTCCAAAGGCGTGATTTATTCGCTGTTCCTGCAGCGAGCGGGGGTTGCGGTGGACCGCGTGGTGGATATCAACCCGGCCAAACAAGGGCGCTATTTGCCCATCAGCGGTGCGCGGGTGTCCTCGCCCGCAGAGGCGATGGACGCCTTGCCCGAAGCCGCCAATCTGTTTGTGATGAACTCCAATTACCTCGAAGAAATCAAGCGGATGACCGGTGGACGTTACGTCTATCACGCCGTCGACAGCGCTTCGTTCCAATGACTATTGAGATGAAAAAAATGACCGACAACACCATCAATAAAGCCTTCGAAGCCGAATGCCAGGCAGAAATCGCTCGTCAGGGCGACGACCAGAAATTGACCGGCCTGGCCCGGGATTTTTTCAACGAATCGGCTCGGCACAAGTACAGCTATCACTTCTCCTGGATGGGGCGCCCGATCATTCAGCTGCCCCAGGACATGATGGCGATGCAGGAAATCATCTGGCAGGTCAAACCCGATCTGGTGATTGAATGCGGTATCGCTCACGGCGGCTCGATCATCTACTACGCATCATTGCTGGAGCTGCAAGGTCACGGTGAAGTACTGGGCATCGATCTGGACATTCGTGCGCACAACCGCGACGCCATCGAAAGTCATCCGATGAGCAAGCGCATCAAGATGATTGAAGGGTCGAGCATAGACCCGCAGATCGCGGCACAAGTGCGTGCTGCGGCAGAAGGCAAGAAAGTCATTCTGGTGCTGGATTCCAACCACACCCACGATCATGTGCTCGAAGAGTTGCGCCTTTATGCACCGCTGGTGTCGGTGGATAGCTACTGCGTGGTCATGGATACCGTGGTGGAAGACATGCCGGCCGACTTCTTTCCTGACCGTCCTTGGGGCCCGGGCGACAATCCGAAAACCGCAGTCTGGAAATACCTTGAAGAAAACCAGGACTTTGAAATTGATCGGCAACTGCAAAACAAGCTGCTGATCACCGTGGCGCCGGACGGTTACCTGCGTCGCGTTCGTTAATCAAAAACAGTTTCAGGTTCTTGGCGATTGGCCGGTTGTGGGGATTGAAGATGCAAGTTCAAAACAGTGCTCGAAACGACGTTGCTCCGCTGAGCGAGCGGCTCACGGTGGTGGTGATTTCCCATAACCGCAATGCCTTTCTACGGCGTACCTTGCAGTATTACAGCACCTATCCCTGCACGATTCTGGTCCTGGATTCTTCCTCTCAGGGCGATGAACAGCTGGCCCGGGAGTTCCCGTCTGTGGACTACCGCCATTTGCCGAAATACACCTACAAAGGGTTGCAGGAAAAGCTGACCTACGGCGTCAGCCAGGTCACTACGCCATTCATGGTGTTCGCTGCCGATGACGATTTTCTGCTGCACCGTGCTCTGACTGAATCCGTAGAGTTTCTGGAAGTCAATCCTGACTATGGCGTATGCCATGGCTACGGCTTCATGTACCTGGCCCGGGCAACGGAGGTCAATTATTACCGCCGCGATCGCAAGGTTCATGAGGACTACAA
>JALYPE010000644.1 GCA_030856525.1 Pseudomonadota bacterium
GGTTTACTTAAGCTGTAGTTGGCGAAAGGTCCGGACGCCAGCATCGCATAGCTAAAGAAGTGATTGAAACAAAAGTGTCATGAGGAGAAGGGGCTTTGCAGGCGCACAAAACAAAGTGGGAGCTAGCCTGCTGGCGATGGGGCCACCAGACTCAGCAATGATGCTGACTGACAGACCGCTATCGCGAGCAGGCTCGCTCCCACATGTTTTGCGTTAACCGGCAAACATATCGGTTACTGCCCAGGAACGTCCTTGCGCAGTTTCACCGGATCCTGCTGTTTGCGCTTCTTGGCCATTGCGGTGCGCATTTTGATGTTGATTGCTTCCACCGCCAGCGAGAACGCCATGGCGAAATACACGTAGCCTTTTGGCAAGTGAACTTCGAAGGATTCGGCGATCAACACGGTGCCCACCAGCAACAGGAACGACAGTGCCAGCATCTTCAGCGACGGGTGCTTGTCGATGAATGCGCTGATGGTGCCAGCCGCGAGCATCATCACCAGAACCGCGACAACAATCGCCGCGACCATGACCGGTACATGCGACACCATGCCCACGGCAGTGATTACCGAGTCCAGCGAGAACACGATGTCGATGATCGCAATCTGGATGATGGTGTAGAGGAAGTTGCCGCCCTTGACGCTCGGCTCATCGTGAGTCTCATCCTCACCTTCCAGCGCGTGGTACATCTCCTGCGAACTTTTCCAGAGCAGGAACAGGCCACCGAAGAACAGGATCAGGTCTCGCCCGGAGATTCCCTGACCGAACATTTCGAACAGATCGGCGGTAAGGCGCATGACCCAGGTGATCGACAGCAGCAACAGGATCCGCGTGATCATGGCCAGGGCCAGGCCAAAGATCCTGGTGCGCTGCTGCATGTGCTTGGGCATGCGGCTGACCAGGATCGAAATCATGATGATGTTATCGATACCCAGGACGATTTCCAGGGCGGTCAGTGTCAAGAAGGCAACCCAGATCTCAGGGTTGGTCAGCCATTCCATGTGTATTCCTTTGAGCGATTGTTAAACCACGAAGGGTCCCGACTTCAAACCACAAAGCCGGGACCCGACGTGATGAGTCTTGGGCTTATAGAGTGCTGAACAGCGGAAAAATCCCCATCAGCAATGCGGCGACCAGTATGCACAGGCAAACCAGCACTGCCCACTTCAGCGTGAAGCGCTGATGATCGCCGAAGTCGATCCCGGCCAGCGCCACCAACAGATAAGTCGATGGTACCAGCGGGCTCAACAAGTGGACGGGTTGACCGACGATCGAGGCACGTGCCATTTCCACCGCGGTTATACCGTAATGACTGGCTGCTTCGGCAAGTACCGGTAACACGCCGTAATAAAATGCGTCATTCGACATGAAAAATGTGAAGGGCATGCTCACCAGTGCGGTGATCACGGCCAGGTATGGCCCGAGGAAGTCCGGGATCACCGCCAGCAGGCTCTTCGACATCGCGTCGACCATGCCGGTGCCAGAGAGGATACCGGTGAAAATCCCTGCTGCGAAGATCAACCCGACCACCGCCAGCACGCTGCCGGAGTGAGCGGCAATGCGGTCCTTCTGCATTTGCAGGCACGGGTAGTTGACGATCATCGCGATGCTGAAAGCCACCATGAACAGCACCGGCAGTGGCAACAGACCGGCCACCAGGGTGCACATCAACACCAGCGTGAGCGCGGCGTTGAACCAGATCAGCTTCGGACGGCGGGCATCCGGAAACTGCGAAACGCTGATTTCGCTGTGATCGATCTCATCGCCCACCAGGTGCAGCTCACCCAGACGTGCGCGTTCACGCATACCGTAGAAGTAGGCGATCGCCAGAATGGCCACCACACCCGCCAGCATGGCCGGCACCATCGGCACAAAAATGTCCGAGGGGTCGACGTGCAGCGCACTGGCAGCCCGTGCGGTCGGGCCGCCCCATGGCGTCATGTTCATTACGCCGCCGGCGAGGATAATCAGGCCGGCCATGATCCGCGGGCTCATGCCGATGCGGCTGTACAGCGGCAACATGGCGGCGACGCAGATCATATAGGTGGTCGCGCCGTCACCGTCCAGAGAAACGACCAGCGCCAGCACGGCAGTACCGATCGAAACCTTCAGCGGGTCGCCCTTGACCAGTTTGAGGATCTTGCGCACCGCCGGGTCGAACAGGCCGGAGTCGATCATCAAGGCAAAGTAAAGGATGGCGAACATCAGCATCACGCCGGTTGGCGCGAGTTTGGTGATGCCTTCGAGCATCATCGGACCGATTTTCGGCGCAAAACCGCCGAACAGCGCAAACACAATCGGGATGATGATCAGAGCGATCAGCGCAGACAGGCGCTTGGTCATGATCAGGTACATGAACGTGATGACCATGGCGAAGCCAAGGAAAGTCAGCATGGGAATACTCCAGGCGTAGCGCGGCTAGGGAATGAGCGAACCGGGTGAGGTCAGCGCAGAACGGGAAGCACTAAACGTACGGACGGAGTGACAGCGGAGCGGCGGGTTGCGAAGGACATCAGGATCACCATTGTTGTTGTTAAATGGGCCGTGCGAGTCAGAAAAACCTGGCATTGGCCACCGGTCTGTTGCCGGCAGTGAGGGCGATCCTAATCGCGCAAGCTTTCACCGACCTTTCGCCGATGAAAGCATTGACCGGAAGTACAACCGGTCGTCGGACGGGCAGGGCGTGATTTGTTGATCAAAAGATAGACAGATTCAGCGGGCGCATGGCGCCCATCCAGATCGCATGCTCGGTGTGGTCGAGCAAATCGTTGCCGGTGTCGGGGTGGAGGAAGATCACCAGGCCTTTGCGATTGAGCGCCAGCCACGGCAGCACGTCGCCGATCTCCTGCGGCTCGAAAGCCAATTGACAGCTCCAGTCGGGGTGCGGCCCGACCGAGCGCTCATGCACTCGCCCCATTTTCACCGGGAACAACTGCGCCGCCTGCTCACACAAGGCGCGCGCCTGATCGATGGTGCCGGCGTCAAAATAGACGTGAGCGTGATAGCCCTTGATCGCTTGCATCGGGTAACCCTCCAAATGTTCGAACCCTCAACGATGCGCGCAGGTCACACGCCATATACGCATAACAAGAGGGGACCTCAGCCATGAAAAATGCAGAAACCCAGGTGGTGAAAGTGGTGCTCTATGGTGCCATGAGTAGTCTGGGCAGTGCGCTGATGGCTGAAATGCTGCGACGTCAGCATGAAGTGATCGCGATTCTCGATGACCTGACGGCACTCGCGCCGCGTCCCGGCTTGCGCGCCAAGACCGGGGATCTGTTTGACGCCGAGCGGGTCAAGCAAAGCGTCGCGGGTTGCTCGGCAGTGGTGTGCCTGCTGGACGCTCCGGGGCTGCCGTTCAATAGCGAGCATGTGGAGAAAGTCGTTCCAGGCCCGGTAGAGCAAGTCCTGGCCGTGGATGCATTGATCGATGGCATGCAGGCTGCCGGCATTGTCAGATTGTTTGTAGTAGGGGATTTCGAACTGTTGGACGACCCCGAGATCGAGGACCGGTTGCAGCGTCACGCTGCCGAAGAAATACGTGAAGCCCTGGAAAGCAGCGGCCTGCAGTGGACCTTGGTGAATGCGCCGCGCGGCGTTGCAGGGCTGACGATTGAGCATTTCAGCCACGTCAGCAGCAGCCTGGAACCTGGATTGAAGGAACCTCTGGAGCGCTTGAACCGTGTTGCGGTGGGGATTGCGGACGAGCTGCACCTCAATCTGCATGTAGGTGAGCATGTGAATTTCGTGGCTGCCTCGTCTTGATTCAAACCGCAACCGACGGCAGTGGCAGGCCATTCAACGACTGCGCGCTGCTGGCCTGCTCAACCATCAACCAATCCAGAAACGTCTGAATCAACTCCCCGCGCCGCTTGCGTTGGGGCAGCACGACGTAATAACCCAATCGGGAGATGACCGCGTCCGCAACCGGTCGACACAGCAAACCCTGTGTCAGCAAGTTATCCACAAGGTGCCGCCAGCCGATCGCCACTCCCTGACCGCCGATCGCGGCTTGAATCAGCAGGGTGTAATTGTCGAACCGCAATTGCCCGGGGGCTGGCGCCGAAGTGATCCCCAGCTCGCGAAATACACCGCTCCAATCGAACCAGTTGCTGCTGTTTTCCCCGCGCAAGTGCAACAGCGGCAAATCCAGCAAGGCTTTAGCGGGCAAGGGCAGAGTGCGGTCGCTCACCAGCAGTGGGCTGCACACCGGGAACACTTCCTCGCTGAACAGCCAATGGCTCACGCCCTGCTTGAATCGCCCATCACCGAATAGCACCGCTACGTCGATATCGGTGCGCAACATGTTATGGCTGCGCTCACTGGTGACCAGGCTGACGTCCACGTGAGGATGGGCCGCGTGAAATCGGTGCAAACGAGGCATCAGCCAATACGCCGCGAAGGCGAAGTCGGTGGCGACTTGCAACACTTCGTGCTGTTGCTGTGCGCTGATCGCGTGCAAACCGGCATCGATATTCTGCAAGCCGAGCTGAACCTGCTGGAAAAGAATCGCCCCGGGCTCGGTCAGCTCAATGCCCCGATAGATACGGTCGAACAATCGCGCCCCGAGTTGTTCCTCCAGCTTTTTGATCTGCTGGCTGATAGCCGGCTGCGTAGTGCCGAGCTCCACTGCCGCCGCCGTAAAGCTGCGCTGCCGTGCGGCTGCCTCGAAGGCACGAAGCAAATCCAGGGACAAATCTCCCAACGCGTCATACATAAGCTGTGCTTATCCTAGTCATTGCCTGACATGGGCTTTACCGCAAAGTACATGGACTCCATGCTCGGTCGCAGCACTGTCGCATAAATATTCACTATGGAATGCCGCGATCACATGAAGCGCAAAAATATTCTTTTCATCATGGCCGATCAAATGGCCGCGCCAATGTTGCCGTTTTACGGCCCTTCGCCTATCAAACTGCCCAATCTCAGCCGCCTCGCCGCCGAAGGTGTAGTGTTCGACGCCGCTTATTGCAACAGCCCATTGTGCGCGCCTTCGCGCTTTACCCTGGTCAGCGGTCAGCTGCCGAGCAAGATTGGCGCCTACGATAACGCCGCCGACTTTCCTGCCGATGTGCCAACGTATGCCCATTACCTGCGTCGACTCGGCTACCGAACCGCGCTGTCGGGCAAGATGCACTTCTGCGGCCCGGACCAATTGCACGGTTATGAAGAACGCCTGACCAGCGATATCTATCCGGCCGACTATGGCTGGTCAGTAAATTGGGACGAACCCGATGTGCGCCCCACCTGGTTTCACAACATGTCGTCGGTGTTGCAGGCGGGTCCCTGCGTGCGCACCAATCAGCTGGATTTCGATGAAGAGGTGGTGTTCAAGGCCCAGCAATATTTGTTCGACCACATTCGTGAAGACGGTGACCAGCCGTTTTGCCTGACGGTGTCGATGACTCACCCCCATGATCCATACACGATCCCCAAGGCTTTCTGGGATATGTACGACGATGCGGACATCCCGATGCCTGAAACGCCGGCCCAGACCGACCTTGATCCGCACTCGCAGCGCCTGCTCAAGGTTTACGACTTGTGGGACAAGCCGCTGCCTGTGGACAAGATTCGCGATGCGCGCCGCGCCTACTTTGGCGCTTGCAGCTATATCGACAGTAACGTCGGCAAACTCCTGCAAACGCTCGAAGATACCGGGTTAATCGATGACACCATCATCGTCTTCTCCGGTGATCACGGCGATATGCTCGGCGAGCGTGGGCTCTGGTACAAAATGCATTGGTTTGAGATGGCCGCGCGCGTGCCGCTGCTGATCAGTGCACCGGGACAATTCGGCGCCGGACGAGTGAGTGCTGCCGTCTCGACAGCTGATCTGTTGCCTACATTCGTCGAACTGGCCGGCGGTTCGCTGGAGCCCGGTCTGCCGCTGGATGGGCGTTCGCTGGTCTCGCATCTGCAAGGGCAGGGCGGCCACGATGAAGTGTTTGGCGAGTACATGGCAGAAGGCACCATCAGCCCGCTGATGATGATTCGCCGTGGCGCCTACAAATTCATCTACAGCGAAGACGACCCTTGCCTACTCTTCGATGTGCACAACGACCCGCGCGAACAGGAAGAACTGAGTCAGTCGCCGCAGCATCGGCCGTTGTTCGAAGCGTTTCTGGCCGAAGCCCGGGCCAAATGGGATATCCCGGCAATTCATCAACAGGTACTCGCCAGCCAGCGCCGCCGGCGTTTCGTCGCCGAGGCGCTGACGGTCGGCAAGCTGAAGAGCTGGGATCACCAGCCGCTGGTGGACGCCAGTCAGCAATACATGCGCAATCACATCGATCTGGATGATCTGGAGCGCAAAGCACGTTATCCACAACCCTGCCAAAACCAATAATGTTAAGGGGAAGTCCATGCAAAAGTTATCCACAGTACTGACGGTTGGTCTACTGGCGTTGGGCAGCGCATCGGCGTTTGCCGAGCAGAGCTGCGAGACGGTGAAGATGGCGGATCCTGGTTGGAGTGACATTGCCGCGACCAACGCCATCACCGGGTTTCTGCTGGACGGCATGGGCTACAAGGCCAAAGTCGACACGCTCGCCGTGCCGATTACCTTTGGTGGGCTCAAGGATGGTCAGGTGGATGTATTCCTGGGCAACTGGATGCCGGCGCAGCAGGGCTTTTACGACAAGTTCGTCGCCACCGGCGATGTCACGCAGCTGGCGAAGAACCTGGACGGCACCGAATTCACCTTGGCCGTGCCGGATTATGTCTGGGACGCGGGTGTGCATAACTTTGCCGACTTGAACAAATTCGCTGACAAGTTCGACAAGAAGATCTACGGCATCGGCTCTGGCGCGCCAGCGAATATCTCGCTGCAGGACATCATCAAGAAGAATGACTTCGACATGGGTCAGTGGAAACTGGTCGAGTCCAGCGAGCAGGCCATGCTGGCCGAAGTCTCGCGCGCGGTGAAGAAGCAGAAGTTCGTGACCTTCCTCGGCTGGACGCCGCACCCGATGAATGTGCAGTTGAAAATGCATTATCTGAAGGGCGGCGAGAAATACTTCGGTGACACCGGCAGCGTTTATACACTGACCCGCAAAGGTTATGCACAGGCCTGCCCCAACGTTGGCAAACTGCTCACCAACCTGAGTTTCACTCAGGAGATGGAGAACAGCATCATGGCCGAGGTGGTGAACAAGAAAGTCACCAATGCCCAGGCCGCCAAAGCGTGGATCAAGGCGAATCCGGCAGTGCTGGACAAGTGGCTGGATGGCGTGAAGACCGTTGACGGGAAAGAAGCGCTGTCAGCGGTGAAAGCCAAGCTTTGATTCACAGGGTAAGCACCCTGTGATTGCTGTGGGAGCGAGCCTGCTCGCTCCCCGCATCAGCCAAAAGGCGGGGAGCCTGATGCCCCACGGCGCCATCGGGTTCTTCGCGAGCAAGCTCGCTCCTACAATTATCGGCTCCTGTTACCCTTGCGCAAAATCCAACCCGAGAGGACCCATGGCCTTACCCAGCCGCCATTCACTGTTTCCATTCCTCAGTTGGATGCCACGGCAGACTCGCGCCAGCGTCGGTCGTGACGTTATCGTTGGCCTCAGCGGCGCCATTCTCGCGTTGCCGCAGTCCATTGCCTACGCCCTGATTGCCGGTCTCCCACCGGAATACGGCTTGTATGCAGCGATTGTTCCGGTATTGATTGCCTGCCTTTGGGGATCTTCGTGGCATCTGATCTGCGGTCCGACGGCAGCGATTTCGATTGTCCTATACGCCAGCGTCAGCCCGTTGGCCGTGCCCGCGTCGCAGGACTACGTCACCTTGATACTGCTGCTGACGTTCCTGGCGGGCATTTTCCAGTGGCTACTCGGCCTGTTGCGTTTCGGCGCTCTGGTGAATTTCGTCTCACATTCGGTGGTGCTGGGCTTCACCCTCGGGGCGGCCGTGGTGATTGCCATCGGGCAAATGCCTAATCTGCTGGGGCTGGACGTGCCTAACC
>JALYPE010000732.1 GCA_030856525.1 Pseudomonadota bacterium
CGAAACCATATGTCACCCGAGCGGTAGAACCCGAGCCAGTCCGGGTCGCGACGACCACTGGAATGTGTTTGGCGATGAGTTCAATTGAGCGTGCCCAGCTCTCAGAAACATGCCCCGCACCAAAACCCGCAATCACCAAACCGTCGTAACCCAGGCCAACAATATTTTCGAGAATCCGAAGGTCAGCAGAAAGCGAAGCTTCCAGCAGGGCGATTTTCTGGCTTGTCTGGTGCGGCAGGGGCAAGCGTTTGCGCGGGGAGGGTGGCCGCAGGTAGCAAACAGCATCCTCCACCAGCAGGCCGGCAGGTCCGACAACCGGGGAGGAGAATGCCTGGAGCGCCATGGAGTCGGTTTTGCGCACCGCGCTCGCCGGGTGAATCTGCCCGTGGATCACCACTTGCACACCCCGTTGGTAACTACTGGAGGCCAGTGCAACGCGGCAAGCATCGAGCAGATTCGCCGGACCATCGGCGCCCGCTTGCGCGGCTGAACGCATGGCGCCGGTCAGTACCAACGGTTGGTCGTGATGCCATAAAAGGTCGAAGAAGGTGGCGACTTCCTCCAGGGCATCGGTGCCTTGGGTGATCACAACGCCGGCGGCGCCTTGCTTGACTTGAAAGCTTGCCCAGGACAGGACGCTGAGCAAGAACTCGAAATCCACTGATGCACTGGGCAGCATCCCGAGCGTTTCTACGTTGATCCGTGCGAGTGTTTTCAACTCGGGAACAGAGGCCAGAAGCGCTTCGCCGTTGACCGTCGGGATGACGCCTTCGTTGACATGGCGGGCTTTCATGCTAACGGTGCCGCCAAGCGCTGCGATGGCCAGTTTGGGCAGGTCCATGGGATACCTCCTGTGGGTAGAAGAAAGAAGGCTGTGCCCGCAACGTATTGCGGGCAAAGCCTTGGCGGCTTGTATCAGTTGCTCGTCAGCCATCCGACAAATGGAATGATCAGCACGGTGCTCATCGCCATCGACAACACATTGCCGATAAAACCGTGCATGTCTGGCGGCAAGCGCTTGGCCAACGCACAGGCCAGCGGTGGCGCAATCAGCGCGCCGAGCAAGGCGCTAGAGACAATCACCGGCCAAGTGCCGCCGTACGTCAGCACGGCGGCCGGCACCACGGACACCAGCGGAACGTAAGTGGGGTACCAGCCGCGCCGGACCCACTGCTGACGCCAGATGACGACCCCGATTGCCGACGTCAGCGCCTGCGCGCCGATCAGTTGCGGCAGCAGGCCTGAACCGTACGCCGGGCTCATCGGATTCAGGGTGAATGCTAGCAACGCGCCAGCGATCAGGCCGAGACTGGCCCATTCGTTGCCGAAAAACGGCGCTTCGGAAAAGTCTGCCAACACCCTACGCAGGCTCCAGACGACGCCGTAATCGGGCGCCTTGCCAACTGCGGGTGGCGGCTCCAGCGGTTTGCGCGACTGCCCGGATTTCACCAGGCTCGGCAGGTAACGGCAGAGCAAAAAGGCCACGACGCTGGCGACGGCCATGCCCGAGACATTGCCGATGACCACCGGCAAGCCGAGCGGCACGCACACGTAGTTGACGATCAGCAGGCACACCGGTGTGACCAGCAGCGCACCCATGATTGCGCCATTGATCGTGACCTTCCAGCCCGCGCCGAACATCAGCACCATCGCCGCCGGCAAGGAAACAAAGGCCGCGAAGGTCGGTTGCCAGCTGTCGGCAGTCACGGTCCAGCCCCACAACATATTGCTCAGCAGCAGGCCCAGCAAGGAGCTAGTGATCAGCCAGGGCCACAGGCCGGTGCCGTAGCAAATGCTGAAGCCTTGCCAGACTTTGCCCGTACGGTTTGCCCAATACGCGAGATAAGCACCGGCCAACAACCCGATCGAGGCAAACTCGTGTTTATAGAACGCAACCTCGCTGATGTCGCCGATGACCCAGCGCAGCCACGCGCCGGGATCGGGAAGGCTCGAGACCATGTGCGCGTAATCCGGCCAGTGGGCGGACCAGGTTTCGCGGTGAGTGAATGACAGCCAGATGATCGAGAGCGCCGCGCCGAGCACTAGTAAGAC
>JALYPE010000646.1 GCA_030856525.1 Pseudomonadota bacterium
TGCCGAACGACTGAAATGTCAGGAAGGTCGCCGAGTTGGCGTCCCGCGCGACTTTGAGAATGTCCGGAATGGTTGCGGTAAATGCCACGGTGGTCGAATGCAGCATCAGGATCACTTCGTTGCTGTAATAAGGCAACGAACGCCGCAAGGCTGACGGCATGATCACGTAGGCATACAGCTTCCAGCCGGTAAGACCGTATGCCTTGGCCGCCTCGACTTCACCGTGGTTCATGTTGCGAATCGCCCCGGCGAAAATTTCCGTGGTGTAGGCGCAGGTGTTGAGGGCGAAGGCAAGGATCGTGCAGTTCATCGCATCGCGGAAGAACGCATCGAGTATGGGCTGCTCGCGCACGGCCGCCAGGCTGTAGATACCGGTGTAGCAGATCAGCAACTGTATATAGAGCGGCGTACCGCGAAACAGGTACGTGTAGAACTGCACCGGCCAGCGGATGTAGAAGTGCGGCGATACGCGGGCGATGGACAGCGGAATCGACACCACAAAGCCGATCAGGATCGAGATGCTGAGTAGCCACATTGTCATGGCCAGGCCGGTGATGTTGTAGCCGTCGGTATAAAGGAAGGGTTTCCAATATTCCTGCAGGAGTTCCATCATCGTACGGCCTCCCGGGAACCGGCGGCGTAACGGCGTTCGAGCCAGCGCAGAATCAAGTTGGAAGCACTGGTGATCAGCAGGTAGATCAACGCGGCCAGCACCAGAAAGTAAAACAGTTGATAGGTGCTTTTGCCCGCGTCCTGAGCGGCTTTGACCAGGTCGGCGAGGCCGATGATCGACACCAGCGCAGTTGCCTTGAGCATCACCATCCAGTTGTTACCGATACCTGGCAGAGCAAATCGCATCATCTGCGGAAACACAATGATCCAGAAGCGCTGGCCGCGCTTGAGGCCATAGGCGGTGGCTGCTTCGACCTGACCACGGGGAACCGCAAGGATCGCGCCGCGAAAGGTTTCGGTGAAATACGCGCCATAGATGAAGCCCAAGGTCAGCACGCCGGCACTGAACGGGTTGATCTCGATGTACTCCCACTCCATGAAATCGGTGAAGGTGGTCAGCCAGGTTTGCAGGCTGTAGAAAATCAGCAGCATCAGCACCAGGTCCGGTACGCCGCGAATCAGCGTGGTATAGAGCTGTGCCGGCAAACGCACGAGTTTGACTTTGGACAGTTTGGCACTGGCGCCCAGCAGGCCGAGCATCACGGCCACCAGCAGCGACAACGCCGATAATTTGATGGTCATCCAGGTGCCTTGCATCAGCAACGGGCCGAAGCCCTGCAGGCTGAAAGCGGAGAGCCCCAGATTTTCCAGGAGGTTTTCTAACATGGAAACAGCAACCTGATCAGGAGAAAAAAGCGCCCATCAGACGATGGGCGCCGGGGCATTATTTGCCGCTGTAGAGATTCAGATCGCCGAAGTGTTTCTTCTGGATGGTGGCGTAGGTGCCATCATCATGTAACGCTTTGATACCTTTATCCAAAAGCGCTTTCAGCTCGGTGTTACCTTTACGGATGCCGATCGCGGTTTTCGAGGGCAACAATTCGCTGTCGACCGGTTGGCTGACTTCGTAGCCTTCACCTTTTGGCGATTTCAAAAAGCCCAGTTCGGCTTGCAGCATGTCCTGGATGGCGCCGTCCAGACGACCCGAAGTCAGGTCCGAATACACTTGGTCCTGGTTCTGATAGGCCTGGGTTTTCACGCCAGCCTTGTCCAGAACAGCCTTGGCGTAGGCTTCCTGAATGGTGCCTTGCTCGTAGCCAACGGTCTTGCCTTTCAGCGAAGCGGGGTCCGCGCTCAGGCCGGAACCTTTCTTGAACACGTAAGCGGTAGGGCCGGAGAACAACTCATTGGAGAAGTCGATGACTTTTTCGCGGGCCGGGGTGACGGTCATCGAGGAGATCACACCGTCGAATTTGTTGGCCTTGAGGCCAGGAATCATGCCGTCGAAATCGCTTTCAACCCATTTGCATTTGACCTTCAGCTCGGCGCAGATCGCATTCCCCAGATCGATGTCGAAACCTACCAGGTTGCCGTCAGCCGCTTTCGACTCGAATGGCGCGTAGGACGGGTCAACACCAAAACGCAATTCTTTGTATTCCTTGGCCAAGGCGGTACCGGCGGCCATGCACAGTGCGAGTGCAGAAAGGGTCAGCAATGCTTTTTTCATTATTCAATCCCTAAGAACCAATATGAGCGCTTGTGGCGCAGAATTATTGTTACTGCAAAGCGTAAGACCCGTTGAAGGTAGCAATTTCCGAACCACAGTCCCGAACAAGTGTTTTAAAAGGTGAATGAAGAAGTGGCAAGGAGAAAATGGTGCGTGGAGATGTTCGCGCGGAAATTGCTGCACCGGTATCGAGCGTGTTTAAAGCAGGCGGGTTTTTGTAGGAGCTGGCTTGCCAGCGGAAATGCTCACGACACCGCAGGTATTCCATGAAAAAGTGTTTACGTTGAAGTCCATCGCTGGCAAGCCAGCTCCTACAGAAGGAGGGTTAGCCCAGCAGATCCTGCAGCGTTGCAAGGTTGTCGGCTTCTTCGACAGTTTTGTCCTGCCGCCAGCGCAGCATGCGCGGGAAGCGCACCGCAATCCCGCTTTTATGCCGCTTGGAC